>JAYRTK010000257.1:0-5052 GCA_041919595.1 Lysobacteraceae bacterium | reverse complement strand
GGTTTCGAGACCTACCGCAACGACAGCAAGGGCACCCAGGGCGACGTGTTCGTGCAGAACCACTACGTCAGCGAGAAGGCGATGCGCCTGCAGTTCCCGGTCTGACCGGCACGCGCCGACCACACGGACGGTCCACCGACGCCACCGGGCGGAGGGCAGGAGTGCGTCGATCGCGTCCGCGATCGATTCACCGATCGCCCGTCATCCGGTCGTCTGCGCGCCCGCCACTTCCCGGCGCGGCGGCGCGCCGAACAGTCGACGGTACTCGCGGCTGAAATGCGACGGGCTTTCATAGCCCACGCGGTGCGCCGCGGCGGCCGCGTCGAGACCATCGGCGAGCATCAGGCGTCGCGCTTCCTGCAGCCGCAGGCGTTTCTGGAACTGCAGCGGCGACATCGCGGTGACTTCGCGAAACCGCTCGTACAGCGCCGACGCGCTCATGTGCGCGGCTTCGGCGAGCGCGTCGATCCGCAACGGTTCGGCGTAACGGTCGCGCAACAGCGCGATCGCGCGACCCACGCGGCGGGCCTGCCCATCGCTCCGGCAGAGTGCGCGCAATCGCGGCCCCAGCGTGCCGGTCAACAACCGGAAGTGGATCTCGCGCAGCACCAGCGGCGCCAGCACCGGCGCGGCGCCGGGTTCGTCGGTCAGGCGCAGCAGTCTCAACGCGGCGTCGAGCAGCGCTGGCGACGTGTCCGCGATCAGCAACGCCCGGTCCGCGGCCGAGTTCGGGACCGGACTCGTGATCGGGTCGACGGCGGCCTCCTCCGTGGCCCGCGACGCGAGGTCTTCGACGATCCGCGGATCCAGGTCGATGCGCAGACACAGATAGGGCCGCGCGGGCGAGGCTTCGATGATGCGACCGGTGATCGGCAGGCTGGTCGACACGATCAGGCAGTGCATCGGGTCGTAGACATAGGTCGCGCCGTCGAACAGCGCGTGCTTGCGCCCCTGCACGACGATGCAGACCGAGGGGTGATAGACCGCCGGCAGGGGCTGCGAGGGCGCGCTCGCCCGGATCACGGCCACCCCGGCCAATGCGGTGTCATGGACGCCGTCATCGTCGCCGATTCCGGCAAGCCGCGCCGCCAGTTCCGCGAGTACGGGCGCAGGCGACGAAGAGTGCATGGGCATGGGATCTCCCGGCAGGAAGCGTGGACCCGCATTATCCGCACCGCCGACCGCATGCGAAGCGGCCCAAACCTCCATGGGCGCCGCCGTGGAGAATCGGGCAAGGATCGGCGAGCTTCGCGCTAACGCCGTCACGGCACCGGCCGTAAGGTGGCGACACCCCCGCGCACCGGAGATTCCGCATGACCGCCTCCCTTCCCCGCCGCACCCTGGGCCGCCATGGCCCCGTCGTCTCCGCCCTCGGCCTCGGCTGCATGGGCATGTCCGATTTCTACGGGCCCAGCGAGCACACCGCCAATCTCGCGGTGCTGCACCACGCCCTCGACATCGGCGTGAACTTCCTCGACACCGCCGACATGTACGGCGTCGGCACCGAGGGCATGGGCGAGAACGAACGCCTGCTCGCCCATGTGCTGCGCGAACGTCGCGACGAGATCGTGCTGGCGACGAAGTTCGGCAACGTCCGCGGCGCCGACGGCGCCTTCCTCGGCGTGGACGGCCGCCCCGAATACGTCGCTGCCGCCTGCGACGCCAGCCTGCGCCGGCTCGGCGTGGATCACATCGACCTGTACTACCAGCATCGCGTCGATCGCACGGTCCCGATCGAGGACACCGTGGGCGCGATGGCGCGGCTGGTCGAGGCCGGCAAGGTCCGGCATCTGGGCCTGTCCGAAGCCGCCCCCGCCACGCTGCGCCGCGCCGCCGCCGTGCATCCGATCGCCGCGCTGCAGACCGAATATTCGCTGTGGACGCGCGATGTCGAGGCGGAGATCCTGCCGACCTGTCGCGCCCTGGGCATCGGCTTCGTCGCCTACAGCCCGCTGGGCCGTGGATTCCTGACCGGCGCCATCACCGGGGCCGACCGCCTGGCCGACAACGACTGGCGTCGCCAGAATCCGCGCTTCCAGGCCGACAACGCCGAACGCAATCGCGCGCTGGTCGATGCCATCGCCGCGATCGCGCGGGCCCGCGGCTGCACGCCGGCGCAATTGGCGCTGGCCTGGCTGCTGGATCGCGGCGAGGACATCGTGCCGATCCCGGGCACACGACGCATCGCCCGGCTCGACGAAAACGCGGCGGCGGCGCGGATCGCGCTGACCGCCGACGAACGTACGGCGATCGACGCGGCGCTGAGCGCGCACGCCGTCGCCGGGACCCGCTATCCGGAAGCGTCGATGGGCACGCTCAACGGCTGATCCGCGCGGCGCTACACTCCCGCACCGTGTCCCGCGACGCAGGAGTCCGCATGTCCCGTCTTGTTCGCAGCCTGCTCGCCGTTGCTGTCGTCGCCCTCCTCGTCTGGGCCTATTTCGCGCCACACCTGACGATGCGGTCGATGCGACTCGCGGCCGAACGCGGCGACGCCGAAGCGCTCGCCGCGCACGTCGATTTTCCCGCCGTGCGCGACGACCTGAAGGCGCAGTTCTCCGCCGCGGCCTCGGCACGACTCGGCGGCGACGGCAGCGGCGGCTGGCGCGATTTCGGTGCCGCGCTGGCGACCGCGGCGGCGGCGCCGGCGATCGACGCGCTGGTGTCGGAAGAATCGCTGCTGCTGTTGTTCGCGGGGCGCGACGCGACCCGCCTTGGGCGCGCCGCACTGGCCGCGGAAACGCCGGAGGCATCGTCGACGCGCGCCGCGTCGCGGCCTCGCTGGAACCCCACGATGGGTTACACGGACTTGTCCACGTTCACCGTGCGCTTCGACTTCGACGGCGATCCGGCCCTGCCGGCGACGCTGGTGTTCAAGCGCCACCGGGGGCTGTGGTGGAAGCTGTCGGCGATCGATCTGCCCCTGCCCGGGGAACCCTGAACCCGGTCGGCTGCAGCGACGTGCTCAACCGCCGCAGCCCTGCAGCTTGATCCGCTGTCCCGGCTTCACCGTATAGCGCGGTGCCTTGATCGCATTGGCCCTGGCCAGCGCGGCGATCTCGCAGTCGTAGCGGCGCGCGATCGACATAAGGGTGTCGCCGCGTTCGACGCGATGCTGCCGCACGGGTTTCGGTTTCGGCTGGGCCGCGGGCTTCTGCGCCACCGGGGCCGCCGCCGGGGCGGCGGTACCGTCCTCACCGGTGGCGGTCGCGACCACGGTCTCGATCGCGCCCACGCGCACGATCGCCGAATTCGGATCGCTCTCGACCAGTTGCCTGGCCAGTTCGGCGCGTTCGCCCTGCACGCAGTAGCGCTGGTACAGGCCGGCAATCTTCACCGTGCCGTTGAGCTGGGTGCCGCTGGGAATCCAGGCATCGGCTTCGTAGCGCGGATTGAGGTTGCGCAGCGCGCGCATGAAACCGTCGCGGGTGCCGCCGTTGCCCAGACAGATCGTCAGTTCGTAGATCGAGGCCGGGCGGGTCAGGCGGAACGTCGCCGGCTTGGCGTCGATCTTCGGGAAACTCAGGCCGTATTCCTTCGGATGCAGGTACAGCCAGGCCGCGGCGATGACCATGGGCACGTAGTCCTTGGTCTCGGCGGGAAACTGGTTGTAGACGTCCTCGTCCCAGAAACTGCGGCCGCCGGTGGCGCGGTGCACGCGCAGCGCGCGGCCCTCGCCGCCGTTGTACGCGGCCAGCCACAGTTCGATGTTGTTGCCGAACTCGGCGTAACGCTCGTTGAGATAGGCGGCCGCGGCGTCGGCCGACATCCGCGGGTCGTAGCGGGTGTCGAACCCGGTGCCGTCCGGCCCCAGACCGAAGCGGCGACCGGTGGCCGGCATGAACTGGAGCAGGCCGACCGCGCCGGCGCGCGAACCGATATGCACGCGACCGGTGGATTCCTTGGCCATGATCCCGAACAGCAGCGCTTCGGGCAGACCGCTGCGCTGGAACGACGGCGACATCTGATGCCGCAGGTACTGGTAGTTCTCGTGGCTCTGGATCAGCGACACGCGCATGTCGGTGAGCCAGCGGCGGATCCCCGCCTGCACCGCGGGATTCATCCGCACCATGTTCACGAACCGCTGACCGTCGGCGCTCAGCAACGCGGCCGCTTCGGCGGACGCCGGCACATCGGCGGTGGCGATCTCGGTGTCGATGAGGCCGGGCACGTCCTCGCCCACCGCGGCGTCGCCCGCGCTGCGGGCGTCGACATCGGCCTTGAGCAGACGCTTGTAGGTCGTCAGCAACTGCGAGATCGGGCAACCCTTCAGCTTCATGCAGTCGGCGATCACGTCCTCCATGTCCTCGAGCGCGGCGTTGCTTTCGAGCATGCCGGCCGGATCGTCGTTGCCGACCTTCACCAGCGCCTCGCGATAGCGGGTCTCGGCGACGGTCATCCGATGCTTCAGCGCCTCCAGCTCGCGCTCGCGCCTGGACTGGGCGGAGGCATCGTGAACCGGCGCGATGGCGAGAACGACGGCCGCGAGCAGCGGCAAGAGAAAGAACGGACGGGCGAAAGGCCCGCGAAATCCAGCGAATCGGGACATGAATTGCAATGGGCTACCGGCGTGGGACTGCAGGGTAGCCCCGGGGAGCCGGACGGGCAACCCGCGAAGGTCATGGCGCATGCGGCATCCCGCACACGGCATGCCGCGTGCCCGCCTTCGTCGCCCCGATGCATCCCGCGGACGACCGATCCCGAATAGAATCCTGCGATTCCCCGCGAGAACCGTACATGGACCCCATCCTGGTCGGCAAAGCCGTCACCACCGACACCGGCGGCAACGTGCATCTGCTGCCGAAGTTCGGCAATCGCCACGGACTGGTGGCCGGTGCCACCGGCACCGGCAAGACCGTCACCCTCATGACCCTGGCCGAAGGATTCTCCCGGATCGGCGTGCCGGTGTTCCTGGCGGATGTGAAGGGCGACGTGGCCGGACTCGCCACGGCCGGCACGATGAACGAACGCATCCAGCAGCGCCTCGCGCTCATGGGCGATCCCGACTATCGCAACGAAGCCAGCCCGGTGGTGTTCTGGGACCTGTACGGC
>JAYRTK010000256.1:0-5109 GCA_041919595.1 Lysobacteraceae bacterium | reverse complement strand
ATTCTGGAAAAGGCGATCGATCGCTGCCGCGAAGCGGGCGTGGTCGCGTACCAGATCGTGCTCAAGAACAGCTGACGGGAGCATCGACATGCTCACCCTCGTGCTGCTGGTCATCCTGACCGCGCTCGTCTTCGAGTTCATCAACGGTTTCCACGATACCGCCAACTCCATCGCCACCGTGGTCGCGACCAAGGTGCTCAGTCCCGGCAAGGCGGTGATGCTGGCCGCGGGCATGAATCTGCTGGGCGCGTTCTGGGGGACCGCGGTCGCCAAGACCATCGCTTCGGGCCTGATCGATACCGAGGTCGTGACGGTGACCTCCCAGGTGATCCTCTGCGCGCTGCTCGGCGGCATTACCTGGAACCTCATCACCTGGTGGTTCGGTCTGCCGTCCTCGTCCTCGCATGCGCTGATCGGAGGACTGTGCGGCGCGGCGCTGGCCGCGGCGGACAACAATTTCGCAGCGTTGATCTGGTCCAAGCTTGGCGACGAGGGCTGGACCAGCAACAAGGGTCTGCTGTGGAAGGTGGTGATCCCGATGGTCAGTTCGCCGGTGGCGGGATTCACCCTCGGCGTCACCATTCTCGCGATCCTTTACGGCACGATCCGCGGGATCTCGAAACTGGGGGGCGCGGTGGGGCGGTTGGCGCGTCCGCGCTGGGTCAATGCCATCTTCGGCAAGGCGCAATTGGCTTCCGCCGCCTTCATGGGGTTCGCCCACGGCACCAATGACGCGCAGAAGACCATGGGCATCATCGCTCTCACCATTTTCGCGGCGCAGGGCGCGGGGACGCTCGACAATCTGCCGGCCTGGGCGCAGTTCCTGCATCCGGACGGCGGCGAGAAGGACATCGATGCCTGGATCGTGTTCTCGTGTGCCATCGTCATGGCCGCGGGTACCGCGGCGGGCGGCTGGCGCATCATCAAGACGCTCGGTCACAAGATGGTGAAGCTGCATCCGATCGACGGTTTCGCGGCCGAGACCGCGTCGGCGACGATCCTGGCCACGGCCGCGCATTTCGGCATGCCGGTCTCGACCACCCACAGCATTTCCACCGCGATCATGGGCGTGGGTTTCGGCAAGAACCCGCGCAAGCTGAAGTTCACCGTGATCGAGCGGATCCTGTGGGCCTGGATCCTCACCATCCCTGCTGCGGGCGGTGTCGCCTATGTGCTGCTGAAGTTGTTCGACGCGCTGGGCTGGACCTGAGCCCGCGCATCCGGCGCACGGATCACCGGCACACACGAAAAAGGCCCGCATCCGCGGGCCTTTTTCGCTGCGGCGGCCGAGTCGGGATTACAGCAGATCGCCGCCCGCCGAGAGCGCGCGTTCGAGCTGATCGCCCACGCCGCCGATTTCCAGGATCAGGCGATCGACTTCCGCCGCATTCAGGCTGTCGTAGGGCCGGTTCTCGCACAACTGCAGGTAGGGCACGCGGTCGAGTTCGCCGATCGAGAGATAGCCGACGCGGCTTTCCCAGTTGAACGCCAGCGCGCGACGGCAGTCGATACCGGTGGTCGGCGCGATGACGGTGCTCACGCGCAGATAGTTGCGGCCGTCGTCGTCCTCCAGTTCGGAAAGAAAGATCGCCTGATGGCGGCGACCGTTGTCGAGCGAGAGTTCGACGCAGAGCACGTAGGGCTCCTGCATCGTGATCCGGAAGTCGCCGGAAGCGAGGTGGCTGCGGATCTGTTCGAAATTCTGCATGGTCGGCTCGGGGGATCGCGTTGCATTATGCTAACCCTCCATGGCCGGACTGTCTGCTGCCGAACGCATCCTCGCCGCGATCCGCGCGATTCCGCGCGGCGAAACCGCGGCGTATGGCGTGATCGCGCAACGCGCGGGCCTGCCCGGGCGGGCCCGCATGGTCGCGCGCCTGCTGTCGCAGAACGACGATCCGACGCTGCCTTGGCATCGCGTCCTGCGCTCGGATGGGCGCAGCGCGTTTCCACCGGACTCTGCCCTCCATGCCGAACAATTGTCGCGTCTGCGCCGCGAGGGCGTGCGCATCGACGAACGCGGGCGGGTACGCCCCGCGCGACGGACGAAGACGGTGGACGAGGAACTCTGGGGCGGCGCGTGAACGGGCGCCGGCGCGGCATCGGACTCAGCGCAACGGATCGTGGCCGCGCCGGAACCAGCCGGCGATGCTGAAGCGCGCGCGGCGCGCCGGCAGGACTTCGTGTTCGAGTTCGCTCAGGAAGCAGGCACTGACGCCGAACGGCGGCACGTCGACCGGGCCGTCGTCGAGATGCAGGCGCAACGCACCGCCGTCATCCGGCCCCCAGTCTTCGTTGAGATAGGTCACCCATGTGATCACGCGCGCATCGCTGTCGCGGAAGCGGTCGCGATGGCGCGCATAGCCGCCGCCGGGCGGATAGGCGGCGTAATGCGCTTCGACATCGGAGAGCCCCAGGAACAGGCTGCGGTTGAGCAGATTCCGCACCGCTTCCAGTTCGGCCAGGAAGGCGCGTGCGGGCTCGCCGCAACCCGGGGCGTCGAGCCAGCGCGTAGCGTCGGTGCGGATGTCCTCGCGCAGCGCGCGGCTGCCGTCGCGGCCGACCGCCGCCCGTGTCAGCGCGCCCTCGGCCTGCAGGCGATGCAGATCGGCACGCAGGGCGTCGCGCAGCGGCGGTGCGGGCAGCCCGGCGATCAGGCAGATGCCGCGATCGTGCAGGGCATCGGCGAGCAGCGCGGGCGCGCGCGAAAAATCGTCGGCCTCGAGGCGGGGCAGGGGGGACATCCCGGTATCATAGTCGCCGTCACGCTGGAACGATTCCTTCCCCCCCGAGGATCACGGATGCTCTCCCGACTGCCCCCGGTCACCCGGGCCCTGCTGCTGGCCAATGTACTGATCTACATCCTGCAACTGCTGCTGCCGGGGGACATCCTGCGGCCGCTGCAGTTGTGGCCGGTAGTGCCCGAGCATCCGTTCTCGCCGGTGGCCTCGTTCATGCCCTGGCAGCTGATCACGCATGCTTTCATGCACGACGGCATCCTGCATATCGCCATGAACATGCTCTGCCTGCTGATGTTCGGCTCGGAGCTGGAGGCGTACTGGGGCAGCCGGCGTTTTCTCGTGTTCTACACGGTCTGCACGCTCGGTGCCGGCCTCTGCCAGACCGCCGTGGCCACGTTGATGCTGGTCGAGAACGGCTGGCTGATCACCTCGCTCGGCGCGTCCGGCGGGGTCTTCGGCCTGCTGGCGGGCTATGCCATGGAGTTCCCGGATCGCCGGGTGGGGCTGATGTTCCTGCCGATGCTGATCAAGGCACGAACCCTGGTGCTGTTGTTCGCAGCGATGCAGTTGGCGCTTGCCTTCAGCGGCCTGGACACCGGCGAGGCGCATTTCGCGCATCTGGGCGGCATGCTGTTCGGCTGGCTGCTGGTCCGGTACTGGCGGCGCCCGCGGCCGCCGCAGGCCCCGCCTCCGAGTCGTCGACCTTCGCATCTGCGCGTCGTGAAATGAGTCGCACTCTGCGCTCCGGCATGAGGACGCGCCCGCCGAACCGCCGGGCGGGCTATGGTATGTTCCCGACCGGGGGCGTGAACCGAGGACAGCGAGTGGTGAGCCGAACATGAAGTGGGACCCCTTCACCGTCATCGAGCAGATGCTCATCATCCTCGTGATCACCAGCCAGATCTGGATTTCGATCAAGGTGATCCTGAACGCGACGGGCGCCGAGCAGTACGTCCGCGTGATGTCGTTCTGTACCGGATTCCTCGCCTTCCTCATCACCCGCGCGCTGGGCGTGACCTTCGCCGATCTGATGCTGGTCACCCACTCCCAGGAGAGTTCGCTGGGATTGATGATGATCGGCGCGATCTTCCCGTTCCTGGTCGGCATCCTGATCTCCGAGGGGACGATCATCGCGCTCAAGCTGGGCATGCCGGTGCCGATCCGGATGGTGCTGCTGATCGCCGCGTTCACCCTGTCCCAAGCGGCCTATACGAACTATGTGGCGCTGGCCTCGAAGGTCACCACGCTGGACAAGGCGTTCATCCCGAATCTCTCGTATTCGATCGCGGTCGGCCTGTGGCTGACGTTCCGCTACCGCGACAAACAGACGCCGGGCGCATCGAAATGAAGTCGCGCGGTCCCGTCTCGACGTGACCGGTCCGCGGAACGAGCCCGGAAAACGAAACGGCGGCCATCGGCCGCCGTTGTCGTTCGGAAGATCGTCGGCGCTTTCGCGGCGTCGATCACCACCAGCCCCACCACGGCCACGGCGACGGACGTTCGATCACTTCGACCCGTTCGCGGACCGGCCAGAGGTAGACCACGTCGGCGGCCATCCGCGGAAAGCGGTAGTCGTATTCGCCGATCTTGCGGTTCTCGTAGCCGTCGATGCGGCCGGTGAAGGTCACTTCGCGCTTGTCGGTGAAGAGGGCGGGGTCGTAGAAGCCGGCGCGGCAGGCGATGAAACGGCCGCGGGTGTCGTCGCCGGCCCAGTAGGGACGGCCGGAAGCGTCGAGGCGGGTCGAGAGCACTTCGAAGCAGGTGCGGTCGGTGAGCGGGTCGGTGCGGACGATGCGTCCGCCCCAGCGGACGACCGCGCCGGTGCTGTCCTGTTCGATGGCCTGATGCGGGGTGATCGCGGCGAATTCGCCGCGCAGGGGCTTGGTCTGGGTGGCGCAGCCGGCGGCGACGATGGCCAGTGCGGCGATGACGAGGGTGCGTGCGTGCATGGGGGGCTCCGGGGAAGTCGTCAGGGGCGGTGTCTGCGCAGGTCGCGGATCAACCCGTCCGCGCCGGCCATGCCGCCATGGTCGGGAGCGTACCGCCAATCGACAAAACGCGCGCTGAGTTCGCGCAATTCCTGCGCACCCGGTCGCATCGCGACGACGCGTTCGGCCCAGACGCCGGCCGGCTCGTGCGGGGCGCGGCCGAGACCGAGCGGCCGGTAGCGCCGCTCCAGCCGGTGCCACGCGCGCAGCACCGGATCGCGCTCGCGCTCCTGCCGGGTGGTCAGCCAGAGCATGCCCGCCAGCGCCAGTCCGGTGGCGATGACGAACAGTTGGATCAGCCGGGCCGAATCGAGGTCGGGCACGCCGAAGGCTTCGAGCAGCCGGCGCTGGCGGGTGGCGTTGTAGCCGAGCACGAAATC
>JAYRTK010000255.1:0-5154 GCA_041919595.1 Lysobacteraceae bacterium | reverse complement strand
TTGTCCTCCGCGCCGATCCCCTCTTCCGACACCCCCAGCACCTGCGACCAGATCGTCACCACCGACCGCTCCGTCGGCGTCCGCGGCGCCACGTACGTCCGCCCCGACGCGATCGTCACGTCCAGACACGACAGCGCGCGACGGTCCACCTTGCCGTTCGAGCTCAGCGGGATCGCCGCGATGCTCACGAACATCGCCGGCACCATGTAATCCGGCAGCGTCCGCGACAGGAACTCGCGCAGTTCCTCGGTCGGCACCTGCGCCAGCGTCTCGCCCTCGGTCTCGCGCGCACGATAGAACGCCACCAGCTGCTTCGCCGCATCCGAACCGTACGGGATCACCGCGCAGTCCTGGATCGCCGGATGCTGGTTCAGGATCGCTTCGATCTCGCCGGTCTCGATCCGGAACCCGCGGATCTTCACCTGGTTGTCGATCCGGCCCAGGTACTGCACGTTGCCGTCGTCCAGCCAGCGCGCCAGATCGCCCGTCCGGTACATCCGCGTCCCCGGCGCGTACGGGTTCTCCACGAACTTCTCCGCCGTCAGCTCCGGGCGGTTCAGATACCCGCGCGCCAGACCGTCGCCCGCGATGTGCAGCTCACCGGGCACGCCGATCGGCTGCAGGCGTCCCTGCGCATCGAGAATGTGGATCTGGGTATTGTCGATCGGACGCCCGATGACACCGGGCCTGCCGCCCGCCGAATCGACGCGATACAGCGAGGCATTGACGCTGCTCTCGGTGGGACCGTAGGCGTCCCAGAGCACCGGACGATGGCCCTCGCCGCGGAACCAGGCCTCCACGAACTGCGCGCCGACGCCTTCGCCGCCGATGCTGATCTGGCGCACGTGCTCCGGAATGTCGGCGCAGCCGTCGATCACCAGCTGATGCCAGAACGTGGTCGGCAGATTCATGACCGTGAGCTTCGCGGCGCGGCACAGCGCCCAGAACGTCGCGCCGCCCTCCAGCCATTCGTCCGTGCGCAGGACCAGCGCGGCACCGGTGCACAGCGCGCTGAAATATTCCTCGACCGACATGTCGAAGCTCATCGCCGCGAACTGCAGGATGCGGTCGTCGGCGGTCAGCCCGTAACTGCGCTGCAGCGAACCGATCATGTTGACCACACCGCCGTGTTCGACCATCACGCCCTTGGGTTTGCCGGTGGAACCCGAGGTGTAGATGACGTAGGCCAGATCCTGCGGACGCACGTCGCGGCGCAGCACGACGCCATCGCGCGCGAGCCCGGCGACGCGCGTCGCGATCGTCTGCGCTTCCGCGTCCAGCGCGAGCAGACGCGTGCCCTCGGGCGCCAGCGCGCGCAGGCCGTCGAGCAGATCCCGCCGGGTCAGCACCATCGTGGTGCCGCTGTCCTCGATCATGAACGCCAGACGGTCGTCGGGGTACGAGGGATCGAGCGGCAGATAGGCGGCGCCGGCACGCAGGATCGCCAGCAGCGCCACCATCATGTCGATCGAACGATCGAGACACAGGCCGACAAGCGCCCCGGGGCCGACGCCCTCCGCCTGCAGGTACAGCGCCAGCGCGTGGCTGCGCGCCTGCAGGTCGCCGTAACTCAGGGATGTTCCGGCCTGCTCCAGCGCGATGCGCTCCGGATGCGCGGCGGCCTGTTCCTCGAACAGGGTATGCAGACAGGCGTCGCGGCGGTAGTCGACGGCCGTGGCGTTGAAGTCGACGAGCAACCGACGCGATTCCTCCGCGTCGAGCACGGGCAACGCGTCGATGGTGCGGCGCGGATCGAGCGCGATCGTTTCCAGCAGAAAGCGGTACTGCGCGAAGAACCGGGCGATCGCATCGCGTGGATACAGCCCGGGGTTGTACTTCAGGTGCAGGGTGAAGGTGTCCTCGTTCTCGAACACCTCCAGGCCGAAGTCGAAATCGCCTTCCTGGACGATGCCGGGGACGCCTTCGACCCGGATGCCCTGGCGCTGCAGCAGCGCGGAGAAGCCATCGTCGCGGATGAAGTTCTGATACGCATACGAGACCTGGAAGACGGGATTCTTCTGGTCCTGCTGCTTGGAGCGCAGCGCCTCCAGCATCCGCGGGAAGGGATAGCTGGAGTGGTACAGCGCATCGAGCATCGTGCCCTGGACCCTGCGCAAGTGATCCTCGATCGGCAGCGAGCCGTCACAGTGCGTGCGCAACGGCACCATGTTGATGAAATAGCCGACGTCGGCGGAGAAGCGTTCGCCGTCGCGTCCCATCACCGGCATGCCGACGATGATGTCGTCGAGCCCGGTGTAGCGGCGCAGCATCAGCTGGAACGCGGCCAGGAACAGCACCGAAGGCGGCAGCGCGCGGCTGCGGCAGTGGTCGTGCACCCAGCGCCCCAGAGGCGCAGGCAGATCGCCGATCAGGGTGTCGCCCTCGAATCCACCGCCGGCGCGCTGGTGGAGCTCCGGTGGCAGCAGTTCGATCACGGGCAGTTCGCCGTCGAGCTGCCGGCGCCAGTAGTTCGCGTGACTGCGGCCTTCGGAGGAATCGAGCATGCGCTCTTCCCAGGCCACGAATTCGGCGTAGCCCAGCGGCTCGCGCGACAACGACGGCACTTCGCCCAGACTCAACTGCCGATAGAACGTCAACAGATGCTTCAGCAGCACGACCGAGGACGTGCCGTCGAAGATGATGTGATGGATCGTGATGAGCAGGATCGACTCGTCGTTCCCCGACACGAACAACTGCGCGCGCGAGAGAGGTCCGCGGTTGAGGTCGAACGGGATCTTCGCCTGCGTGCGCAGGAACGCGATGCGCCCGGCGTCGTCGGCGAAGCGCATCGGTACCGTTTCGAGCACGGTCCTGCAGGCCGCGTCGATGCGATGACGGAGTCCGTCACCGGTCTCGACCATGCGCGCGGCGAGGATCGGAAACTGATCGAGGACCCGCTGCCAGGCCCGCGCGAGCAGCGCCGAATCGAGTTCGCCGCGGACGCGGAAGCACAGCGGCACGTTGTAGGCGCTCATCTCCGGCTGCAGGCTCTGCACGATGTACAGACCCTTCTGCCCCACCGACAGCGGAAACTCGACGGTTCCGACCGCTTCGCCGCCGTTCGCGTGCGACTTCGTCACGCGATCCAGCAGCGCGATGATGTCCGGCTTGTGGCGCAGGATGCCGCCGCGGATCTCGTCGGTCAGCATGCCCTTCTGCGCGTAGCAGTTCAGGCGGCCGTCCTCGACCGAGAGCTTGATGCCCCGGCTGGCGAGCGTATTGAGAAACTCGATGACGGTATCCATGCGTCGATCCCTGGTCAGAACGTGACTTTGTCGTAGCTCTCGTCCGCGGCTACGTCGCGCCAGAGAATCCTGTCGATCACCTTGTCGTCCGCGGCCGTGTCGACGACGGCCGGCACCGGCACTTCCGCCACCACCGCGTCGGCAAGCGACGCCTCGGCCGACGACGCCTCGGCGCGTGGCGCATCGAAACGAGGCCGGCGCGGGAACGGCGTCAGCACGCGATGCGGGCCGGCGTGCGGACCGGCCTGGATTCCGGCCTGCGGCGCGGACCGGATCGCGCGGAGCGCGTCGATCTTGGCCGGATAGGTCGCCGCCAGATGGGTCGACAGACTGCGGATGTCCTTGTACTCGAACAGCGCGCTCGGCGAGAGCTCCTCGTCGATCAGGGCGTTGGTCTTCCTGATCAGATTGGCGATCGCCAGCGACGAGAATCCGAGATCGAAGTAGCTGATCGTCATCGGCACCTCGTCGATGCGCCGGCCGAGCAGCAATGCGGCTTCCTGTTTCATGAACAGCGCGATCTTCTCGTCCGCCGGCATCGGCACCGGCACGACATCGCCGGCTTCGGCGGAAGCCGGCACGAACGTCCATTCCACACGGTCCTGCACGGGCGCGAGGGATGCGCCCGCAGCGAAGACGAGGCCGTGGGCCTGCACGCAGACCCGGCCATCGGCGTCGACGAGGTCGACGTCGAAGCGCAGTTCCGCCGCATCGTCGCCCCCGTCGCGGGCATGCCGCACCCAGGCGTACATGTCCTCGCCGCAGGGCGCGAAGAAGCGCAGTCCGGCGAGCGTCGACGGCATCCGCGACGCGGCGTCCGGATCGCCGGCCAGCCGCGCGCAGGCCTGCAGCGCACCCGTCATCAGGCAGGCCAGGCGCAGATGCGCGTCGCCGGCATCGGCCGGCGCCGCCAGCCGCGCCAGCAACTGGCGATCGCCCTGGTGGATGTCGGTGATCGCGCGACAGATCGGGCCGACCTGCACCCCGGCGCGCGACAACGCCGCGTCGATGTCGCCGGCCTCCAGACGCACACGGCGCATCCCGCCACGCAGTGTGTCCAGCGACAGGCGGGCCGGAGCGGCCACCGCCACCTGCACGGCACGCGCCTGCAGATAGACCCGTTCCGCATCCTCGCCGGCCGCAACGATCTCGCAGTCGATGCGCGCGTCGTCGGCCGCGAACAGCGCCGTCGTCAGGCGCACCGGACGATCGATCCGCAGCGGCTCCGCCCAGGCGATCTCGTGCAACGCCAGTCCCTGCGCTTCGCGGGCGTTCGGCAGCGCCTTCTCCAGCGCGACCCGGATCATCTCCAGCAGGATCGTGGGCGGCAGGACACTGCCGCCGTCGTGACCTTCGGCAGCGTGACCTTCAACGGCGTGATCGCGCAGGAACGGCTCGCTGCCGTCGAACACGGTCTCGTAGCGCTGTTCCGCCAACGTCGAGGTGTTGACGTGCAGCAACGGATGGACCCGCGCGTCGATCGCAGTCCGTGCCGGCGCCGAGGGCGAGGCGACGGATTCGACCCAGTAACGGCCATCGGCGAAGGGATAGGTCGGCAGCGGCAGGCGACGCGATCCCCTGGCGAACAGCGTGTCGTAGGCCAGCGCATAGCCCTGCACGAACAGATCCGCGACCGCGGACAGGTTCTCCAGATAATCCTCGGCATCCGGTGCGTCGACGCAGGTGCGGATGCAGTAGTTGCCGAACTTCTTCAGCGAAGCCTGTTCGCGGAACCGGGTTTCCTGCACTTCGCCGACGTGGACCTCGCTCGCGGCACCGGCGGACAACCATTGCGACAGCTTGCGGATCAGGTCGTCGCGGTCGGTCACCGTACAGGCCAGACGGTGGGCGAACGTCGTGCGTCCGACCAGCAGGCTGAAGCACAGATCGTTGATCGGCAGCGCCGGCG
>JAYRTK010000254.1:0-5217 GCA_041919595.1 Lysobacteraceae bacterium | reverse complement strand
CTGATTCGCAGCCGGCTGATTCGCGGCGGGCTGGTTCGTGGCAGGCTGGTTCGTGGCAGGCTGGTTCGTGGCAGGCTGGTTCGTGGCAGGCTGGTTCGCAGCGGGCTGATTCGCAGCGGGCTGATTCGCGGCGGGCTGGTTCGTGGCAGGCTGGTTCGCAGCAGGCTGGTTCGCCGCGGGCGGGTTGCCGGTGGGGCGCTCGGGACGCGCTTCCGCGTTTGCGGGCATTGCGTTCGGGTTCGCGGCGGGGGGCTGGCGCTCGCCCTTGTTCTCCGTGGCGGCGTTGGGTGCCGCGTTGGCCTGCGGATTCGCCTGTGCGTTCGCGGCAGGACGTTCGACCTTCGGCTCGTTGCCGGTCGCGTTCGCGGCGGGGGCTGCGGTGGCGGTGGCCGGTTTGTCGGGCTTGGCTTCGGCGGACGCGGCGGTGTTCGTGTTCGGATTCGCGGCCTGGGCCGGACGGTCCGCCTTTGCTTCCGGTTGACCCTGTGCGGTGGCGGCGGCGGGCCGCTCGGCTTTCGCCGCATCGGCGCCGGGCGCTGCGTTCGGCGAGGCCGGTTTGTCGGCGCGGGCTTCCGTCGCGGGCGCCGCCTGCGCGGTGGCGGCGGGCCGCTCGGTGGCCTTGGCGCCGGTTTCGGTCGCCGGGGCGCCCGGTTTGGCGCCGCTGTCGGCAGGCGTGGTGCCGGGCTTGTCCGTCGCTTTCGCGCCGCCGGCTGGAGTGGACGCATCGGCGGGCGCGGCGCTCTTCTCGATGCGCGTACCGCCGCTGGTGCTGTTGTTGCCGCTGGCGTTCGCGTCGGTATTCGTGGTGGTGTTCGTGCCGCTCCGGTTCTGGTCCGCGCGCGCGGCGTTCTGCGGATTCGTGTTCGCCGTGGCCGCAGGATCTGTCTTCTCGATGCGGACGCCACCGCCGGTGCTGTTGTTGCCGCTGGCGTTGCTGGTGGTGGTGTCGGTGGCCTTGGTCGGATCGAACCGCGCGGCATTCTGGGCGTTGGCGTTGGCGTTCGCGGCGACGGTACCCGGATCGGCCTTCTCGATGCGGATGCCACCGCCGGTGCTGTTGTTGCCGCTGGTGTTGCTGGCGGTGGTGTCGGTGGCCTTGGTCGGATCGAACCGCGCGGCATTCTGCGCGTTGGCGTTCGCGGCGACGGCGCCCGGGTCGGTCTTCTCGATGCGGATGCCACCGCCGGTGCTGTTGTTGCCGCTGGCGTTGTTGCCGGTTTCGGTGTTGGCGCCGGGGTCGATACGTGCGGTTTGCGCGGTCGATGCGGCCGCGACGCTCGGATCGACCTTCTCGATCCGGATACCGCCGCCGGTGCTGCTGCCGGTATCGGAGTCGGCGTCGGTTCTCGCCAGGGGGCGAATCGGGCTTGTCGGTTCGCTGTTCTGCGGGCGGGCCTGGTTGCGACGTCCCGGGCGGCGTGCGCTCAAGCCGGAACCGTCATCGTGCAGTGGGCCGTCGTCGTCGAAGCCGTCGCCGTTGTTCCTGCGCATCGCCAGCAGCCGGCGCTGTTCCGCGCGCGGCAACTTCCGCTCGTGGGCCATCAGGAAGCCATGGCCAACCGTGCCGTCGTTGTCGTCGGGGTCGAGGACCTCGTAGATGCCGTCCTCGTTGTCCGGCTCCTCGAGAATCTCGTGGGAGTCCTCTTCGACGTTCGCATCGTTCCGCGAGAGCGTCGGGCCGTTGCCGGCGGATGCGCCGATCCTGCCGAACAACTCATCGGCGGAGGGAGGAGCGCCGTCCTTTGGAGTGCCGCTGCGCATGGGCGTGAATCCTGATTGTCGGTGGACGATCGGCGTTCGTCAGTTTCGCCCGGCAGGCCGATGAATTGTTAAAAATTCGATAATCGCCAGGCAACCACCACCATCCTAGCATGGGCCGCGGGAAAAGAAGTCAAGCCCGCGACGGTTTCGCGGTTGGCGTCGCGGCGCGATCCGGGGCCTACAATACCGCCCCCGACCGGCCCGTCATCGGCTTCGCCCAGCCGCTGCCCGCCGTCCGGCGACGCTTCCCGCACCGCACTTCAGGACCTGCCGCATGCCCATCGAGATCGAACGCAAATTCCTGTTGCTCGACGATTCGTGGCGCGCTCAGGCGCATCGGGTGGTGCCGATGGCGCAGGGGTATCTGAACGATCAGGCGGCGGCCGACGGCAGCCCCCTGAAGATTTCGGTCCGGGTCCGGCTGGAAGGCGAAGAGGCCCGGCTGAACTTCAAGTCCCGCGAGGCCGGGCGCAGCCGGCTGGAATTCGATTACGCGATCCCGGTCGACGACGCCCGCGCCATGCTCGATCGCTGTGTCGGCGGGCTGATCGACAAGCGTCGTCATCTGGTCGAGCATGCCGGTCATCTGTGGGAGATCGACGAATTCCTCGGCGACAATGCCGGGCTGGTGGTGGCCGAGATCGAACTCGACGATCACGACGAAACCTTCGCGCATCCGTCCTGGTTGGGCGCCGAAGTCACCGACGCCCACCGTTATTACAATCTCGCCCTGGCCATGCGCCCGTATTCGCAATGGAGCGAAGCGGAGAAAGCGGGCCGCGACCTGGAGTCTCCCGCATGCTCGTAATCGGCGTCGCCGGTACCGAACTCACCGCGCAGGAGCGCGACTGGTTGCGCCACGAGGCCTGCGCCGGCGTGATCCTGTTCAAGCGCAATTTCGCGTCGAAGACGCAGGTGGCCGAGCTGTCCGCGGCGATCCGCGAGGCCGCGCCGCGGCCGCAGTTGATCTGCGTCGACCAGGAAGGCGGGCGCGTGCAGCGCTTCCAGGAAGGCTACAGCGCGCTGCCGCCGCTGGAGGGCTTCCATCGTCTGTACGCCGCCGATCCGGTGCGCGCGCTGGCGCTGGCCGAGGAGCATGCCTGGCTGATGGCCAGCGAGATCCGCGCGACCGGCGTCGATCTGAGCTTCGCGCCGGTGGTCGATCTGGGGCGCGGCAATCTGGCCATCGGCGATCGCGCGTTCTCCTCCGATCCTGACATCGTCGCCGAATTCACCCGCGCCTACGTCCGCGGCATGCACGGCGCGGGCATGGCGGCGACGCTGAAGCATTTTCCGGGGCACGGGTCGGTGCTGGAAGACACCCATTTCGATGTCGCCGTCGACGATCGTCCGTTCGAGGTCATCCGCGACAACGATCTGGTGCCGTTCGTCGCCGGCATCGATGCCCGGGCCGAAGCGGTGATGCTCGCCCATGTGACCTATCCGCAGGTGGCCCCGGAACCGGCCGGCTATTCGCCGTTCTGGATCGGGACGGTGCTGCGCGAGCGCATGGGCTTCCGCGGCGTGGTGTTTTCCGACGACATCGGCATGGCCGCGGCGTTTTCCGCCGGCGGCGTGAAACAGCGGATCGATGCCCATCTCGATGCCGGCTGCGACGTGGTGCTCGTCTGTCATCCGGAACTGGTGGAAGAGTCGCTGGCCGCGGTCAGCGGACGCGATCCGCAACCCGATGCGGTCGCCACGCTGATGGGGCGGGGTGCGATCGGATGGGAGGCGCTTCTGGCCGAGCCGCGTTATCGCGACGCGCAGTCGCGGCTGACCGATGCCCTGGGAGTGATCGCATGAGCGCGCCGACCCTGGCCGATGTCCTGCCCACCGCGGACGTGATCCACGACCGCGCGACCCTCGACGCCGCGATCCTGATCATGGCCGACGCGATCCGCGCCGACTATGCCGCCGACATCGCCGCCGGCGCGCCGCCGCTGTTCGTGACGATCATGCATGGCGGCATGCCGTTTGCGTCCCAGTTGGCCTTCGCGCTGGGCGAACGCGGGATCGATCTGGAATTCGATTACCTGCACGCGACGCGCTATCGCGGCAAGACCTCCGGCTCCGGACTGGCCTGGCTGCATCGCCCGGTCACGCCGATGCGCGGTCGTCGCGTGCTGCTGGCCGACGACATCCTCGATGAAGGCCATACGCTGCTCGCGGTGAAGCGCTGGTGCGAGGATCAGGGCGCGGCCGATGTGCGCGTCGCGGTGCTCGCGCTGAAGCGGCACGACCGCCGCGTCGAGGGCATCGAGGCCGATTACGTCGGCGTGGACGTGCCCGATCGCTACGTGTTCGGCTACGGCATGGACTATCGCGAGCAGGGCCGCAATCTGCCCGCCATCTACGCATTGAAGGACTGACGCATGAGCGATGCGCCCGCGCTGGCGGTGATCGGCGGCACCGGCCTGTATCGGCTCGCCGACCTGAGCGATATCGAGACGCTGCAGCCGGAGACGCGCTACGGCGCGCCGTCGGGGCCGATCCGTAGCGGCATGTTCGCCGGTCGCCGGGTCGCGTTCCTCGCGCGTCATGGCGAAGGTCATTCGGTGCCGCCGCACCGCATCAACTACCGCGCCAATCTCGCCGCGCTGCAGGCGGTGGGCGCGGGTCGCGTGCTCGCGCTCAACACGGTGGGCGGCATCACCGAACATTTCGGTCCGCGCGTGCTGGGCTGCCCGGATCAGCTGATCGATTACACCTGGGGCCGCATCTCGACGCTGTGCGAGGAGCCGGGTACCGATGTATTGCATGTCGACTTCGGCGAGCCGTACTCGCCCGCGCTGCGCCGCGACGTTCTGGCCGCGGCCGCGGCGGCCGGCGTGGCCGTGGTCGATGGCGGGTGCTATGGCGCCACCCAGGGGCCGCGTCTCGAAACGAAGGCCGAGATCGCGCGCATGCGTCGCGACGGTTGTGATCTGGTCGGCATGACCGGCATGCCGGAAGCAGGATTGGCGCGTGAACTGGGTCTCGAATACGCCTGTCTGGCGATCGTCGCCAACTGGGCCGCGGGCGCGGGGCCCGATGTCGACGAACAGATCACGCTGCAGGACGTGCTCGCCAACGTCGATGCCGCGAGCGCGGGTCTCGGCCCGCTGTTGGCGGCGCTGCTCGCACGCGACTGAGCGCGCCGACAACGGGTGTCGCGCCCGGTTCCCGGTCCGTGCGGTGACGGCCGATGCATGCCTCGATCAGTGCATCGATGCCTTCGCCGCGGAACGATTGATGCGGCGTATCGCGGTGCGTTTCGCGGCATGTTTCGCGAGGTTCCGGTGTCTCCGGCGGCGATCCGCGTCGTCCCCGGGCGGAGTGCCGTGCGTCGGCTCGCGACCGCCCGTCCTCTTGCGTACCGGTTCGTCTCAGGCATACTCGCGCCTGTGCGCCGACCCCCATGGCGACGCACGACACCGCATCCCAATCGAGGTCATTAGGAATATGCCGTACGGA
>JAYRTK010000253.1:0-5223 GCA_041919595.1 Lysobacteraceae bacterium | reverse complement strand
GGCGTTCGGCGTGTAGATGCCTTCCAGCGACAGCACCTGCGAGCGCTGGTCGTAGAAGGCGACGCTGTCGCCCACCTGCGGCAGCGACGACACGTCGTACAGGTAGGTGTACTTGCCGAACAGCGCCCAACGGGTCGAATCGAACGGACGCCAGGCGAAACCGACGTTGCTCTCGATGAACTTCGCGCCGGCCGCGGCCAGCAGGTCGTCCTCGGTCTTCGAGTAGTTGAAGCGGGCCGCGACGCGGAAGCTCTCGTTCACCTTGTGGGTGAAGGTGTTGGTCGTCACCCACTGCGTGCGCTCTTCCGCGCCGCTGTCGTCGCGCCACTCCAGCTTGCTCTGCCACTGGGTGTCGTTGGACGTGCGCCCGGCGCTGACGCTGACCGCATTGCGATCGACATTGCCGGTGCCGCGGTCGAGATTGGCGCTCTGCAGCGTGAAGCCGACGGTCCAGCCGACGCCGGGATAGAAATCCATGCCGAAGGTGTGGGCCAGGCCGGATTCGTTCGGCGCCTTCAGGAACTGGCTTTCGTTGAACAGATTGACCTGGTTCGACAGGCGCCAGCGCTGGCCCAGCGTCCAGCCCGTGGCGAGCCGGTCGTTGAACAGCGGGTCGTAATCGCTGCGGTCGGTGGAATAGGTATAGGCACCGTACAGCGTGTGCTCCGGGCTGAGCCGGTATTCGGCGTTGACCTGGGCGGAATCGCCGCGGTCGCCGGTGGTCAGCTCGGCGCCGACGCTGGAGAGATCGCCGAACAGGTACTTGCCGCCCAGGGTGAACGCATCGTTGTCGGCATACGCGCCGCCGTCATCGTCCACCGTCACCTGCGCGGTGCCGTACAGATCGAAACTGCTGCCGAAGCGGTGCTTGTACTGCAGCGCCGCGAGCAGACCGGTGGCGTCCCCGCTCAGGCGCTTCTCGTCGATCCGCCGCAGTTCGGCGGCGAAGCTGTTGCTGTCGCTGATGCGCCATTCGCCCGCGACCTGCGCCTGGATCAGCGTTTCGGCCCCGCGTTCGGCACGGCTGTAGCGGCTGCGCACGTTGATGTTCGGCGCGAACTGGCCGAGCACTTCGGCACCGTGCTCGCGCACGCGCAGGCCGGTGTCGAAACGACCGATCGAGTAGCCGGCGTCGACGTCGCGCCACCAGGCACCGGCGGACCAGTCGAGTTCGGTCCAGCCCAGCTCCTTGAAGTTGGCACGGGCTTCGACCGCACGCGCATCGCCCTCGCGCGTGTCGACGGTCGGGTTGAGCTGGCTGAAGCTCAGGCCGCCGTTGTCGGAATAGAAGACCGGCGCGCTGGTCGCCTGCGTGCTGCTCTGTTCCAGCTTGAGGTAGGTGCCGCGACCGGCCTGCAGGGTCAGATCCAGGCCCTTCAGCATGTAGTCGTCGCCGCCGCGGTTCTCGTCGATCCAGGTCGCGCCGACCGCGACGTGTTCGCCGAACCAGTGCTTGCCGCGGAAGCCGGCGGTGAACTCGTCCGGATCGAAACCGCTGGGCACGTATTCGTAATCGATCAGCAGCATCTGCGCGAAGCCGTCGAGCGGCGCATCGCGGGTCAGCGTGGGCAGGTTCTCGCGGGTGATCTGCGCCAGCGGTCGGGTCAACAGCACCCGGCCCTGGAATTCGTCGATCTCGTAATCGGCGCCGCGGGCCAGATCGATGCGGCGCTCGACCCGACCGGTGGTGCCGTCGCGCACTTCCAGCACGACCCTGTCGGAACCGGGCAGCACGTCGGTGTGCTTGAGGTAATAGAGGCTGCCGCCGGTGCCGAGGAATTCGCTGTGGCCCGGCGAGGTCTGCGCTTCGGATCCGAACACGCGGAACTCGGAGCCGGGTTCGCCCAGTCCGGTCGTGCGACGGGAACGCCAGTTCACCGCGGCGCCGTAGAGCGAACGCGAATACTGGCCGTACTCGGTACCGGTGATGCCGGTGGCGAAATTGCCCCACAGCGCCTGGTTCTTGTCCCAGTCGACGCGGACGTACAGCCGGCCCTGGGTGTCGACATCGCGGTAGGTCGTCGAATCGTCGCCGTACACCGGGTAGTAGGCATCCGGGTCGAGGCGACGGAACACGTCCTGCGGATCGGCGTCGCCGAAGTCGTGGAACAGTTCGCGGATCTCGCGCTCGCGGGTGTCGGCCTGGGCGGTGATCAGGTATTTGCCCTTGACCTTGCCCTTGAGATAGAACGCGAGCCGGCCTTCGAGCAGGAAGCTGTCGTCGTAGCGGTCATCGCCCGCGAGCGGCTCGATCGAACCGGAGACGTCGCCGCCGGAGGCGGTGAAGTCGGCGATCGCGACCGCGAACATGTACTTGCCGCTGACATCGATGTCGAGCCGGCGGCTGAGGGCCATGTCGCCCTTGCGCAGGTCGAGATCGAACCCGTGCCGACCCACCGGCACCAGATATTCGGCGACCAGCTTGCGCTGCAGGTCGACCGGATGGTTCTGGCCGTTGATGCGGACGGTGTAACCCTCGGGAATGTCGCGCCCCTGGATGCGGATGCGCGAACCGTAGATCGGGATGTTCTGCTGGCGCAGCGCGTTCTCGCCGAACACGCCTTCGACCAGACTGCGCTGCTCGGCCTCCTCGGCGCTCAGCGCGAGCCCGCTGCCGCGCTCGACCGAGCGGCGCAGCACCTGATTGCCGCGCTCGACTTCATCGGGCGTGACCAGCTGCAGGCGACGCGGGAAGGTCTCGTCGTAGCTGCCATCGGCGGCGTAGGCGCGCACCAGATAGACCAGTTCGTCACCGGCGCGGGCCTCGAAGCCCGCCGGCAGCGTCCCGTCCCATTCGACATCGCTCACCGCGGCCACCGGCAACGCCACCGTCGCCAGCGGATCGACCAGATCCGCGTCGCTGGCGCGGTACACGAGCACTTCGGCGCGCTGGATGAAGGCGCTGTAGTTGCTGTAGGCGTAGAACTTCACCGGCTTGACGATGCGTCCGCCGTCGAACGCGACCAGCGACGGTGCGGTGACGTTGAACTGCGGCTGGCCGAGATTGGGATCCTCGGTCGCCCAGATCACGCCGCCGCCCGGCAGCTCGGTCGACCATTTGCCGATGGCCAGGGCCTGGCCCGGCTGCAGGTCGCGGTCCCAGGTCGATTCGACGCGTTCGGCCTCGATCGTCACTCGACGATCGGGCTGCAGCACGCCGGACTCCGACTGTTCGGTCGTCGCGCCGGTGACCGGTCGCTGTTCGCCGCGGGTGCGGATGGTGAACAGCATGCCTTCATCGGACGCGCAGCCTTCCGCGTCGCAGGCCGGCGATTCGGCCGCGGCGGCGGTCGGCGTCTGCTGTGCCGATGCGTTCGCGGCGAAGCCCGCGAGGATGCCGATCAGGGTGTAGTCGAGCAGTTTCATCTTCATGTCGGCGCCCCTCACTGACCGTTCATTCCGGCAGGGGCTGCCGGGTCCTCGTTGACGTCGACACGCAGGCCACCGCGCAGTTCCGCGGGCAACGCCGCCGCGAGCGCTTCGTAGACGGCGTTCGCACGACGCATGCCAAGTGCCACGTTGTAGTCCTCCGCTCCCCGTTTGTCGGCATGTCCGACCACCGCGACCCGGCTCGTGCCGCTCGCGACCAGATAGTCCGCGATGCGACGGATCAGGGGCTGGTATTCGGATCTGATCTCGGCGCGATCGGTCTCGAACAACAGCGTGCCGAGCAGCGGCCACGCCATGACCCCCACCACCGTCGACGACGGATCGTGGGGATTGGCGCGGACGCTGATCCGCAGCGCCGACGAAACCTCCGGCGCCAACTTCGCGACCAGCGCGTCGCGTACCGCGACCGCCCGCTCGAAGGCGAGCAGGTCGCTGTCGCCTTCGGCGCCGATCACCACCTCGCCACCGCGGTACTTCCGCGCGGTCTCGGCCATGCGGTCGATGGCGGCGCGGTACTCCGGCCGGATCTCGGCGCTGTCCGGCGCGAACATCACCGAACCCAGCTCCATCTCCACCGCACGCTCGCCGCCGTCGAAACTGCCGGTGGCGAGCTTCACGCCGAAGTCGAAGCGCACCGGCAGACCCGGGGTCACGCGCTTCACCAGCGGGTTCTCGGTGGTGAACGTACTGCCCGGGGGCAGCGTGGCCGCATCGACCTTGAAGATCAGGTTGCGCCCACGCTCCCAGCGACCGCCGTCGACACCCGCCAGATGGAACCGGCCGTGCTGATCGGTCTCGACCAGCAGGCCCTCCACCGTGGCGATGCGCACGCCCGGAATGCCGCGTTCGTCCGGATCCTGCCAACCGTCACCGTCGACGTCGTTCCAGACCGTGCCCACGATCAGCGAATCGTCGAGCATCGGATCGCCGACCAGTTGCACGTCGGCGGTCGCCACGTTCGACACCACGCCGCCGTTGTCCTCGACGAACGCGCTGTTGGTGTGGATGCCGGCGCGGACGCCCGCGCCCACGCGCAGCAGGTAGGTGATCGTGGCGCGACCGCTGGCCGGGATGTCGATCTGGTCCACGCGGATCGGATGGGTCCCGACCAGGCGGCCGGCACTGTCGGCATCGGCCACCGTCAACGAACCGGCGACGAAGGTGAAGCCCGCCGGCGGCGTATCGATCAGCGTGCCATCGACCACCGGCGTCTGACCGGTGTTCTCCATCGTCACGGTGTAGCGGACCAGGTCGCCCACGCGCACGTCGCGCGGGCTCGCGGTCTTGATCACGCGGACCGTCGCCGGCGCCGCATTGACCGCGACCACCGCGGTGCTGGTGGAACTCACCGACTGCGCCGAACCGGAGGACTGGCCGGTCGCGGTCACCACGTTGTCCAGGGTCGGACCGACCGTGGCGATATCGCCATCGACCAGCGTGTAGGTGTAGCTGTTGCAGGTCGCGGTCTGGCCCGGCGCCAACAGCAGCGGTGCGCAGGTCAGCGTGGTCGCCGGCCGGCCTTCCAGACTGTCGACGACCGTCTGCAGCGTCATGGTGACGTTGCCGGTGTTGGCGACCGTGACGTTGTAGGTCACGACATCGCCGACATCGGCCGCCCCCGCGACGCCACCGTCCACGGTCAGGGTCGCGGTCTTGGTCGCCGTGAGCGCAGGATTGCGCGCGATCGGCGTCGTCACCGTCGCCGTGACCGGCGTGGTGATCGTCGTCGAGGTCACCGAGGCCGTGTTCACGATCTGGCCCGCGTCCACGTCGCTCTGCTGCACCACGTAGGTCCCGGTCAGCACGCAGGTGCCGCCCGGCGCCACGCTCGCG
>JAYRTK010000252.1:0-5224 GCA_041919595.1 Lysobacteraceae bacterium | reverse complement strand
TGGCGCCGAGCGCGGCCATGAACAGACCAACGGCGAAAAGAAGAAGCAACCAGGGCATGTGCGCGTCCTTCACGGGGGACTGAGGGGCGGTCGCCAGTCTACTCCGACCACCGCCGTCGTCGACAGGCCGCCGGCCGGACCGGGCCTGCCGCCCGTCGTCCCGGCCCGGGTCACTCGATCCGGGTCACAGGCCGCATCACAGCAGCGGCGACAGGAGCCGGGCCAGCGCCTCGGGTAGACGGCTGCGGAACAACGGCCGTCGCCGGTCGCCGCGGACCCGCGGGGCGTGCGCGAATTCGCCTTCGATCAGGCGCGCCAGCCGCAGGGCCAGATCCCGGTCCTGGAACAGCACCGCGACCTCGAAGTTGAGGCGGAAACTGCGATGGTCGAAATTGGCGCTGCCGACGATCGCCGATGCGTCGTCCACCAGCAGCGCCTTGGTGTGCAGCATGCGCGGCCCGTATTCGTAGATCTTCACCCCGGCGGCGAGCAGATCGTCGTAATAGGAACGCGCGGCCAGCGTGACCAGCCGCGAATCGCTCATCCGCGGCACCAGCAGGCGGACATCGAGGCCGCCGAGCGCCGCCGACGTCAGGGCCATCATCGCCGCTTCGCCCGGCACGAAATACGGGGTCACCAGCCAGACCCGCTGGCGGGCCGCGTGGATCAACCCGACCTGCAGCCGATGGATCGCCTCCCACGACGAATCCGGCCCCGAGGTCAGCACCTGGGTGGAGATCGGTCCGGCCTCCAGCGCGGGCAGTGCGCGGACGATGCCCGAAATGAAATCGCGATCGCCGGTCGCATACACCCAGTCCTCGGCGAAGACCAGCTGCAGCGCGAGCACCGCATGGCCCTCGATCCGCAGATGCAGATCGCGGTAGGCGTCGGTGCGCACACGCTCGTTCTGATCATCGGTGACGTTCATGCCGCCGGTGTAGGCGATGCGGTTGTCGATCACCACGATCTTGCGATGGGTGCGCAGATTGAGCCACGGACGCGCCGAGAACCGCCAGAACCGCGTGGGGTGGAACCAGGCGATCTCGCCGCCGGCGTCGATCAGCGGAGCGAGGAAGGCGCGGGTACAGGCGCCGGCCCCGATCGCATCCAGCAAGAGGCGGACCCGGACGCCGCGTCGCGCGCAGGCGACGAGTGCGTCGCGCAACGTGCCGCCGCTGTGGTCGGGCGTGAAGATGTAGTACTCGAGATGCACGTGATGCATCGCGCGGGCAAGATCGTCGAGCAACGCGTCGTATTTCATCGCGCCGTCGACCAGCAGACGCACGTCGCGCGCGGTCGCCGGCGCGAACCCGGTGGCGCCCTGCGCCATGCGCGCCAGTTCCTGCGCCTCCGGCGAACAGGCCGCGGCGCAGACATCGCCGATCAGCGCGTTGCGCTCCAGCCGGTTGCGCGTGCGGCGCAGACGCTGGCGCGCGATCTTCTGCGGCCCGAACAGGTGATAGATCGCGAAACCGATGTAGGGCAGCAGGGCCAGGCCCAGCAACCAGCTCAGCGTGGCCGCGGGCTCCCGCTTCTGCAGCACGATCCAGCCGCCCAGCAGCACCAGGTACAGCAGCCAGCCGGCCAGCAGCACCGGGCCGACGGTGGGTCCGATCACCGGGATCATGTGCAGCCGATCCCACACCCAACCCCACAGTTCGAACATGCCGGAGACCTCCGTCGCAATGATTGCGACCTGCGCGCGCTAGCCTACCGGGATGGCACAGGGCGGCAAAGTCGACACCGCGACCCACAACCTGCTGCGCGACGGTCCGATCAAGGGCCGCGGCGCGGCTTCCTACGTGCGCGGGCGCTACGAGAAGACCGTGGCCGTGGCCGAGGACGACGGCTGGGGCTCGGTTTACGCGGGCGACGAAAACGGCGCGCCCGTCGCGCCAGCGGCACCCGCGACGCAGGTCACCGAAGAGCGCGCCCGCAGCATCGTCAGCCGCAACCTGTCGCCGGACATTCCGTTCTCGCAGTCGATCAATCCCTACCGCGGCTGCGAGCACGGCTGCGTGTACTGTTTCGCGCGGCCTTCGCACGCCTATCTCGATCTCTCGCCCGGACTGGATTTCGAGACGAAGCTGTATGCGAAGACCAACGCCGCGGCGCTGTTGCGGACGGAACTGGCGAAACGCGGGTATCGCTGCTCGCCGATCTCGCTGGGCATCAATACCGACGCCTACCAGCCGATCGAACGTCGCTGGCGCATCACCCGGCAACTGCTGGAAGTCTTCGCCGAATGCCGTCATCCGGTCAGCCTGATCACCAAGAGCGCGTTGATCCAGCGCGATCTGGATCTGCTGGTGCCGATGGCGCGGCAAGGGCTGGTCACGGTCTACGTGTCGATCACCTCGCTCGACAACAGACTCTCGTCGAAACTCGAACCGCGCGCCGCCGCGCCGCATACGCGGTTGAAGACGCTGCAGGCGCTGCACGAAGCCGGCGTGCCGGTCGGCACGATGGTTGCGCCGGTCATCCCGATGATCACCGATCGCGAACTCGAACACATCCTCGAAGCGGCTTACGAACATGGCGCCCGCGCCGCCGGCTACGTGTTGCTGCGGCTGCCGCACGAGCTGAAGGAGGTGTGGCGCGAATGGCTGGCGCTGCACTACCCGGAACGCGCCACGCACGTGATGAGTCTGGTCCAGCAGATGCGCGGCGGGAAGGATTACGACAGCCGCTTCGGCACCCGAATGCGTGGCGAGGGCCCGTTCGCGGACCTGATCGCGATGCGCTTCGCGAAAGCGTACAGGCGCATCGGGTTCGACCGCCTGCCGCCACTGGATGTTTCAAAATTCATGCCGCCGCCGCCGCCGGAACCGGCGTCGCCGCAGGGCGAGCTGTTCTAGGCGCCTGTCTCGGCCACGCGAGGACGCCCTGTCCCGTCCGTCGGCAGATCGGAAGCGATCTGCGCGACGACCATGATCAGGCACCGCACACGCCAGATGGGCGGCACGGTCACTTCTGTCCGAACAACACTTCCGCGCGCTGGAACAAAATCCAGCTGGTCGCGATGAACTTGTCGCCGTTCTGCGGGCGGTTGCCGCGGTGGGTGTGGGTGAAGCCGGTGGGCGCGATCAGCAGTGCTCCGGTCTGCGGTCTGACCTTCCGTCCCTGGAACAGGAATTCGGTTTCGCCTTCCTCGAATTCGTCGTTGAGATAGATCGTCCACAGCAGGTGGCGATGCAGGGTTTCGCAGCTGGTGTCGCGCGGATACAGCTCGCAGTGCCAGTACGGGTAACCGCCTTCGCCGGCGTGGTACCACTGCAGGTTGGTCTGTCCCGGCCGCAGGCAGGTGCGGGTCAGCTGCAGCAGCTGTTCGTCCGGCATGTCCGCGAAATCCTCGGCCACCAGGCGGCGCAGTGTGCCGCCGGGCGGCTGGTGCTGCAGCATCAGCGGCGCGATCAGCGCCTGCGGATACTCGCGCAGATAGCCCATCACCGCAGTCAGCACCGCGGCGTTCAGCGCGACCTCGACATCGCGCCATTCGGCGACCCCGGCGATGCTGAGGTCGCGGCTCTTCTTCAGCTCGGGATACAGTCCGCCACCGATCCGGCCTTCCTGCAGCCGATCGCTGCGACGCATGCGTGCGACGATGTCCGCGCACAGCGCGCGCGGCACCGCGTCGGGCACGATCCGGATGAAGTCGTGTGTGCGGTCGGGTGCGTTCATGCGTGGCGGTCGTGGTCGAGGTGATAACGGGTGGCGGTCTCGACCTCGTCCTTCGAGCCCAGGAACACCGGCACGCGCTGGTGCAGTTCGGTCGGGAGCACCTCCAGCAGCCGCTGCCGGCCGTTGGTGGCGGCGCCGCCCGCCTGCTCGATCAGCAGGCTCATCGGATTGGCCTCGTACATCAGGCGCAGGCGACCCGGCTTGGACGGGTCCTTGCGGTCCCACGGATAGATGAAGATGCCGCCGCGGGTGAGGATGCGATGCACGTCGGCCACCATCGAGGCGATCCAGCGCATGTTGAAGTCCTTGCCGCGGGCGCCTTCCCGGCCGGCGAGCAGATCGCGCACGTAGGCCTGCATCGGCGCTTCCCAGTGCCGCTGGTTGGACATGTTGATCGCGAATTCCTTCGTCTGCTCCGGAATGCGGATGTCGCGGCGGGTCAGCAGGAACGAACCGGCCTCGCGGTCCAGGGTGAAGGCGTGGGTGCCGTGACCGATCGTCAGTACCAGCATCGTGCTGGGCCCGTAGATGCAGTAGCCGGCGGCGACCTGGGCGGTGCCGGGTTGCAGAAAATGCTCGTCGCGGACTTCGGGCACGCCATCCGGGCACTGCAGCACCGAGAAGATGGTGCCCACGCTGACGTTGACGTCGATGTTGCTGCTGCCGTCGAGGGGATCGAACAGCAGCAGGTAGTTGCCGCGCGGGAAGGCGTCGGGAATGGGCTGGCAGTGGTCCATCTCCTCCGAGGCGCAGGCCGCGAGATGGCCGCCCCAGGCGTTGGCTTCCAGCAGGATCTCGTTGCTGAGCACATCGAGCTTCTTCTGGGCCTCGCCCTGGACGTTGCCGGTTCCCGCATCGCCCAGCACGCCGCCGAGGGCGCCCTTGCCCACGGCCACGGAAATGCCCTTGCAGGCGCGGGCGACGACCTCGATCAACAGGCGCAGGTCGGCGCAGATCCGGCCGTGCCGCTCCTCTTCGATCAGGTGACGGGTCAGGGACACGGGCGAGGCAGGCGTGGTCATGGGCGGGCGGCGGATGGGGCGGCGGGCGCTATTCTCGCGCACTGCGGCCGCAATCTCGTCTCAGGATGTCGCGAGATCGGGAGGCGTCTGTCCGACCGCCGGCGCCATGACCGGTTTCACTGCGGGTTTCGGTCCCAAGTGCTTGTCCCGTCTGGCTTTCCTCGGCATAATACGCGGCTCGCTGCGCCCGGACCTGCCCTGCAGGCGCCCCGGAGGACTGGAACGCGATCCCGCCCGCAAGCCGCTGCGACACCTTCCTTCCCGCTTCGCGTGGTGAACGTTCCGGTCCTCGCGACCCGAACCGACGCCGGGGCCGCCGTCTCCCGGGCTATGGGAAACATCCACGGATCGCACGCCCGCCTCGATGCGGTGCACGCGTTCTAATCGAGAGGTACGTATGTCCCGCGAATGCCAAGTCACCGGCAAGCGCGTTGCGACCGGCAACAACGTGTCGCACGCGAACAACAAGACCCGCCGTCGTTTCATGCCCAATCTCCACGAGCGCCGTTTCTGGGTCGCTT
>JAYRTK010000251.1:0-5229 GCA_041919595.1 Lysobacteraceae bacterium | reverse complement strand
CAGCCTCGCCCGCGCGCGCTGGGTGCTGCGGCGCAAGCGCGACGGCCGCTATCTGGCCGCCGGATCGCCCGAAGGCTGGGTCGGACTGGCCCCGCGCTGGAACCGCGAGCCGGGACTCGACGCCGCGCTGGACACGCTCGACGCGCCATTGCCGCATGCCGGTGCGCGCGCACCGGCCGCACTGCCGCTGCACGCGCTGCGCGAACGGCTGGATGCACTCGGACTCGACGCCGACGACTACGCCAGCCGCAGCGGGCTGCCGCTGGAAGCCGAACCCCGATGGCTGGCCCACGCCGGTTTCGACCGTTACCGCCGACCGCTGTGGCTGCATCCCGACACCGCCCGCGCCTGGGCCCGGCTGCACGCGCACGCCCTGCGCGACGGCGTGGTGCTGGACGCGATCTCCGGCTATCGCAGCCACGACTACCAGCTCGGCATCTTCGCGCGCAAACGCGCGCGCGGGCTCGCGGTCGACGACATCCTCACCGTCAATGCCGCACCGGGTTTCAGCCAGCATCACGGGGGGCGCGCGCTGGACCTCGGCACCCCCGGCGAACCACCGGCGGAGACGTCGTTCGAGTGCACCGCGGCCTTCGCCTGGCTGCGCGCCGAAGCCGGCGGGCATGGCTTCGTGATGAGTTATCCGCGCGACAACCCGCACGGCATCGTCTACGAACCCTGGCATTGGTATCACCGCCCCGATCCGACTCCGGAGCCCCACACATGATGCGTCGCGTTCCGTCCATCGCCGCGCTGGCCGCATGCCTCGCGACCGGCCTCGTCGCCACCGACGCCACGGCGCAATGGCGCGATCGCGAAGGCAACATCGCCGACGACACACCATCGCAACAGCATGCGCGCGGCTTCGGCGCGATGCTGAAGATCGCCACCGAGGCCGAATCGAAGCGCTTCCACGATGCGTGGTACGGCACGCCGACCGAACACGCGCCGACGTTGACCACCACCGACACCGCGGTGCGTGGCGATCTCGTGTCGATTCTCATCCTGTACGCAGGCTGCGCGCCGCGGGAGGCCTCGGACGCGGACATCGCCGCCGGCAAGATCGCCTGCCCGGCAATGCTCGACCTGCGCATCCTCGCGCCCGATGGCACCGAATACGGCCATGCCGAGGAAATGTCGCTGGCGCAGGACCAGCCCGCGGCCACCGCCAACCTCCTGCAATTGTCGCCGGTCGAAGTGAAACTCCGGTTCGAGCCGGAGGATCCGCTCGGCGTCTACCGGATCGACGCGCGGATCGACGAACCCGAGCGCGATGTCGTGCTCACGCTGTCGACGTCGATCGAATTGAAGGCCGACGGGCCGAAGGAATGAGCCGGCGATCGGGGCCGACCCTGCTCGATGCCTGGCAGCGTGGTCGCAATCATTTCAACCTGATCCGACTGATCGCGGCGTGGCTGGTGATCTACAGCCACGCCTGGGCGATCACCGGAACCCCGGGCCACGACCATTTCGCGGACCTGACGCTGACGAAATCGGCCGGCGCCTTCGCGGTCGATGTCTTCTTCGCGATCAGCGGCTTCCTGGTGGCCGCGAGCCTGGAACGCAACGGCTGGCGCGATTTCATCGTCGCGCGCGCGCTGCGGATCTATCCCGCGCTGATCGTCTGCGTGGTGCTGACCGTGTTCGCGCTCGGGCCGGCGCTGAGCGTCGCGGAACGCTACTGGAACAGCACGACCTGGCGCTATCTGTGGGCCAACGCCAGCCTGTGGCGCGCGGAATTCTGGCTGCCGGGCGTCTTCGAATCGTTGCCGCGCACCGCGGTCAACGGATCGCTCTGGACACTGCCGATCGAAGGCCGTCTGTATCTCGCGTTGCTGCTGGCCGGCGCCTGCGGCATGCTCGCGCCGCGACGCTACCTGCCGGCGTGGGCGCTGGCGATGGCCGGCGCCTGCGGATACGCCTGGCTGCGCGCACCGCTGCCCGAGCATCTGGCCTATCTGATCTGGGTCACCGCGTTCTTCATCACCGGCACCCTGCTGTGGACCTGGCGCGCGCGCGTCCGCCTGTCTTGGTGGGCGCTGGCCGCACTGCTGGTGCTCGCGGCCGCGACCCGCGGCACCATCGGGTTCGCACCGGCCTATTTCGCGACCGTGGTCTACGGCACGTTCTGCCTCGCGCTGCTGCCGCGCATGCCGGTGATCGAGCGCACCGATCTGTCCTACGGCCTGTATCTCTACGGCTGGCCAATGCAGCAGATCGCCTTCGTCGCCGGCGCAACCACGGTCTTCGCGAACATCCTCGCCGCGACCGCGCTTGCGCTGGTCTGCGCGACGCTGTCGTGGTTCCTGGTCGAACGCCCGGCACTGGACTGGAAGCGTCGCCGGATGGCGCGTCGTCGCGGCAGCGACGGCGGTCCCGCGACGTCGCACTGAAGGCAGCCCTCGATTCGCGGCGGCGCTCGCACAGGCCGCGCGGAACACCGGAGCATGACGCGCGTCGCACTTCGGCATGAACACCACCTGTACACGACGTCTCCGACGAAGGATCGTGTCAACGCCGCGGTCCCCGGGTGCGTTGGCGATCGCCCCGCCCCGATTCCCGTGAGCATGAACCACGACGCGATCTTCGTCCTGTCCACCGGACGATGCGGCACCCAATGGCTGCATGAAGCGATGCGGACCTGTTACGGCGATGCGATCGCTGCCGAGCACGAGCCGCTGCAGACGGACTACCAGCCACGGCGTTTCTTCCGGGCGGCGCCCAACGCGCTCGCCGCCCTGCACCGGATCCCCGCCGTCGCCGCGCACGTCGAACGCATCCGCGCCGAGCTCGTGCATCGTCCGTATTTCGAGGCCGGATGGCCCGCGTTCGCCGCACTGCCGTGGCTGTACGACGCGCTGGACGGCCGGATGCGCATCGTGCATCTCACCCGGCATCCGGTGAACACCGCGTTCTCGATGGCGACGCATCAGGTCTACGAACGCGACGACTGGATCCGCGAGGGCGCGCTGACGCCGTTCGATGCCGGTTGTCTGAACCCATCGCTGCAACTGCGCTGGCCGGAGATGTCCGGCTACGAAAAATGCCTGTTCTGGTGGACCGAACTCCATCGCCATGCGCTCGATCTGCACCGCGTCCGGCCCGACATCCCCTGGCTGCGGCTGCGCTACGAAGAGATGTTCGCCCCGGATTCCGATGCCCTGTCGCGTCTCGCCGCGTTCTGCGGGCTGCCGCACCGGCCGGAACTGGACGGACAGCGCGGGCAGCACACCGATCGTTTCCGCTACCGGACGCCGCCCGACAACTGGCGCAAGGTGATGGCGTATCCGGACACGCTCGCCGTCGCCGAAGCGCTGGGCTACGCACCGACCGAAACCGATGCGCGGGGGCTGTCGACGCGCTACTTCAAGCGCAGGAAGCTGAAGGACTATCTCGCCGACTGGGGCCTCTCCGGGCGACGCAGCGGATGAAGACGCGGCCCGCGCCCGCGGGCCTTCAGTCCTGCGAGCGCTTGGTCGGCGTCGTCGTCTGCGCCGCGAAATCCGCGATCCGCCACAGGTACAGACTCGCGTAGGTGCGATAGGGTCCCCAGCGCTCGCCGCGTTCGGCGAGCGTCTTCGGTGTCGGCATCGCGTCCAGACGATCGACCCGCTGCGCGCCCTTGCGCACACCGAGATCGTCGATCGGCAGCACGTCGGGGCGGCCGAGCCGGAACATCAGCATCATCTCCACCGTCCAGCGCCCGATCCCGCGCACCGGCACCAGCGCCTCGACGATGGCGTCGTTGTCCATCGTCGACATCCGTCGCAGATCGGGAATCTCGCCGCGCGATTCGCGCAATGCGAGATCGCGCAGCGCCAGCAGTTTGTTGCCCGAGACCCCGCAGGCGCGGATGGTCGCGTCGTCGCAGCGCCCCAGGGTGTCGTGATGGAAGCGGTCGCTGGCGATCGCCGCCTCCACGCGCCCCACGATCGTCGCGGCAGCCTTGCCGCTGAGCTGCTGGTAGAGAATCGCGCGCGCCAGCGCATCGACGGGGTCGAACGGCTTGCGCCAGCGCGGATCCGGATCGATCGGTCCGATCCGCTTCATCCAGGTGCCGAGCTTGCGGTCGCGACGGGCGAGATGTTCGGCGGCGGCGACGGTATCGAAACCTCGGGAGAATCTCGGCATCCGGAAGATCTCAGCGACGAAAGGCGTCCGCAGCGTACAGCAGCCAGCCGCCGATCAGCAGCATCCCGCCGGCCGGCGCGAGCCGGGTCGGCAGCCCGAAGAAATGCGCTGCGATCAGCGAGCCCGAGAACAGCAGCGTGCCGAGCGCCAGCGCCATCAGAGCGATCAGGCCCGATCGACGCGCGGTCTGTCGCGGCAGCGCGGTCAGGGCAACGCCATGCAGCAGCGCGAACAGTGCGGCCGACTGCAGATTCGCGCGGGCGGCGGCATCCGCGCCATGGGCGGCGTAGGCCGACAGCGCGACGCCCGCTGCGGCGAAGATGGCACCGGCCGCGACCAGCGCGCGTTGCGGCACGCGCGGCGTCATGCGCCCGTGCCGCAAACGCGAAGCGCCGCAGGACGCGGCGCTTCGGAATGGAGCGATATCGCGACGGACATGGCGTCCGCCGGCGACTTACTTGATGGCCCAGTAGGCGGTGAACTGCCCGTCTTCCTTGAAGGCGCCGTCGATGCCGCTGTCGTAGACCTCGTACGGACGGTCGGTGATCTCGTAACCGCGCGGCGCGGACCAGGCACGGAGCGCGTTGCGCACGTTCTCAAGCTCGCGGACGTAGCCGATGAACTTGGCGCTGACGGCACGACGGGCGGGAACCAGCTGATATTTCACCGGGCCCTGAAGGCTCAGACCGGTCATCTCGGTGGCGGCGGTCGATGCCGCGGCCGCGGTATCGGCCTTGCGCACCGGCTGGGCGACGTCGAAGGTGTAGGTTTCGCGGCCCTGCTCGCTGGTGACGATGCGCATCGGACCGGCGGCGACCAGGCCATTGGCGGCCATGGTGCGGGTGATCCACTCCATGTTCGCGCGCATCGACTTCTCGATGACTTCGTCGTCGAACTCGAGGGTGCCGGCGGGCACGAACAGCAGGTGTTCGGCCGGAACCTCGGCGACCGCGAGACCGGTCAGCTTCTCGCCGTAGACGGTGTGGTCGATGTTCGGGATCGAGGCCAGCATGTTGCTGAGCTTGGCCAGACCGAACTTCATGTCGTCGCCGACATGGCTGCGCACGTAGAGCCCCGCGTAACGGCCGACGAGGTTCC
>JAYRTK010000250.1:0-5229 GCA_041919595.1 Lysobacteraceae bacterium | reverse complement strand
GCGCTGGAGCAGGCCGTGGCCACCGCACCGGCGAAGGTGCTGGCGGATCGCGACCGCTGCGCGCTGCAGTTCGATCCGGTGGGCAAGAAGACCTTCAAACAGTCCTGCGACATCATCACCTCGGCACTGGCGAAGAAGGGCATTCCCTACACCATCGACGCGGCTCCGGCCGGTGCCGTCGCCAGCGTCACCATCGGCGGCACCACCCTGCAGAGCTTCGAGGGCGAAGCGCTCGACAAGGATACGTTCAAGGCCCAGGCCGATGCGTTCACCAAGTCCCTCGGTGAGGCGCTCACCGCGGCCGGTTATCCGGCGAAGGCGGAAGATGCGCAGATCAACAAGCCGATGGTGATCGCGCTGCTGACCTATCTCGTGCTGCTGGTGACGATGGTCTACGGCCCGATCGCGGCGTGGCTGGTCGAACTGTTCCCGACCCGCATCCGCTACACCTCGATGTCGCTGCCGTACCACATCGGCAACGGCTGGTTCGGCGGCTTCCTGCCGTTCATCGCCTTCACCATCGTGGCGGCCACCGGCAACATCTTCAGCGGCCTGTGGTACCCGATCGGCATCGCGCTGATGACCCTGGTGATCGGCTCGCTGTTCCTGCGCGAAACGAAGGACGTCGACATCACTCAGTAGGAGGGCCTTCAGGCCCGCGCGCTTCCGCCAGGCCAGGCGCTCCGACCGCGAGTGCCCAGGCCAGAAGGAAGACATGACGACGCCGGCGCAAGCCGGCGTCGTCATGTCCGCATCCGGCGATCGACCGTGGAATCCGCGTCCTGCATCGAGCAACGCGGTGCCCCAGAGGTTGTCCGCCGTGATTTTCCACGTGCCATCGGGCTGTCGGTGCAGCACGTCGGAGGAACGGCCTTCGATACGCATCTCGCCGCCCGCGGGATCGACACCGGCCATCGTCCACGCGGCGCGGAAGAACAACGACCGTGTCCTGACACCGGCCGTCAGCAGGTCGACATTGGTGCGTCCGTCGATCGCATGCGTGCCTGTGCGGCGCGCGGATCAGCCGGTCTCGCGGCCCCGCGTCACCAGTTTCGCGGCGATGATCCCCGCCTCGTACAGCAAGCACATCGGGATCGCCAGCAGCAGCTGCGAAACGACATCGGGCGGGGTGATGACCGCGGCGACGATGAAGATGCCGACGATGGCATAGCCGCGCCATTCGGACAGCTGCTTCGGCGTGACCCAGCCGAGCAGCACCAGGATGACCAGCGCCACCGGCAGTTCGAAGCAGAAGCCGAAGGCGAGGAAGATCACCAGTACGAAATCGAGATAGGCGTTGATGTCGGTCATCATCGCCACGCCGGCCGGCGTCACGCTGGCGAGGAAGCCGAACACCGCCGGCAGCACCACGAAGAACGCGAACGCACAGCCGGCGTAGAACAGCGCCAGCGATGTCGCGAGCAGCGGCAGTGCCAGCCGTTTCTCGCGTTTGTACAGGCCGGGCGCGACGAACGCCCAGGCCTGATACAGCAACCAGGGCATGGTCGCGAACACGGCGACGAAGAACGCCAGCTTCAGCGGCGCGAAGAACGGCGACGCCACTTCGACCGCGATCAGTTGGCCGCCCTTGGGCAGCTTGTCGAGCAGCGGCTGCGCGAACCAGCCGTAGACCTTGTTGGCGAACGGCAGCAGACCGAGGAAGACCAGCAGCAGACCGGCGATCGCGCGGATCAGGCGCGCGCGCAGTTCGATCAGATGGCTCAGCAGACTGCCTTCGCCGGCGAGCTCGGAATCAGTGGTGGTCATCGGCGGTGGTCATCGGCGGCGCCGGCGGTCTCGATGGGCGCTTCCGACGGCGTCGACGCCCCGGCTTCGTCCGTGGTGTCCGGCCGAAGCCCGTCGGCGTCGCGTCCGATGTCGCGGCGCATGGCCTCGAACTCGCGGCGCGCGTCCTCGCCGGCCGTGCGCATCCCGGCGTCGAGATCGGCCACCGTCTGCCGGGCGTCGCGCAGGCTGCGCTGCAGTTCTTCGGCGGCGAGGTCGCGTTCCAGTTCGCTCTTCACCGAATACCACTGTGCGCGGGCCCGGCGGACCCACAGCCCCGCGAAGCGCGCGGCCTTGGGCAGGCGCTCGGGGCCGAGCACCACCAGGGCGACGATCGCGATCAGGAAGAGTTCGGAGAAACCGATATCGAACATGGCGAACGGTCCGGCCGCGGTGGCCGGCGTCGACTCAGCGGGCGACGTTGTCGTCGTTGCGTTGCGATTCGCCGGCGCCCTCGCGCCTGGATTGGTCGCTCAGCTGCGCGGGCTTGTCGTCGTCGCCCTGCACGCCCTTCTTGAACTCGTTGACCGCCTTGCCCAGGTCCTTGGCGCCGCTGGTCAGGCGCTTGGTGCCGAACACCAGCACCACGATGATCAGCACGACGACCCAGTGCCAGATGCTCCAGCTGCCCATGGCGATTCGCTCGATGTGTGAGAGGCGCTCAGGATACCGCAGTCGCCGCGCCGCGGCCCTGAACCCGGTCCCGGAACGCGGTGCGACGGATCAGGGCGTGGCCGGCAGCGGTTCGATGCGGGCCGGGTTGTCCACCGGCTGGAAGGGCTGCGGCTGCGGCTCCACCTGCGGCACGGTCGCTGCCGGATCGGTCGGGGCGGCGGGCGGCGCCACCTCCCGCGGCGCATCGTCGCGACGCGCGGCGCGCGCGCTGGCGCTGGCCCGGACCAGGCGGTCGCGGAATCCGGCGATCGCCGGCGACGGCGACGCCGCGCGATCCTCGAAAATCATCCGCGGCGTGGTGTCTTGGCCGTAGGCGGCCTCGTTGGCGGCATCGTCGATGCTCAGCACCGCGCCGTCGAGGGCCACGCCGGCGAACAGGCCGCGGGCGCGCGACCAGGACCAGATCTCGGCCTTCATCTGGCCGTCGGTGAGCGCGGCGGCCTGGCGACCCATCGGACCGGCGGCCACGCCGGCGTCGGCGCCGAGGGTGAACTTGCCGTTGACGATCGAATCGAGCCCGCGCTCGCTGCGGAACACCAGCACCACGTCCGACGACTGCACGCCCACCTGCAGGCCGACGCTGCCGCCGGTGAGTTTCACGAAGCTGGGATTGGACCAGCCGCCGTCGGCGGTGCGGACCGACATCAGGCCATGGCCGCGACGGCCGCCGAGCACCAGACCGGCCTTGATCGTGTCGGGCACGATGACGATCGCCTTGGCCTCGTCGAGCAGCTTGTCGGGGATCGACGACTCCGGGATCGCCTGCATTTCGTCGAGCACGCGCAGGGCGTTGTCGGCCTGGGCGTCCTCGCGGGGGCCGGCGTGGGCGCCAGCGGCCAGGGCGAAGGAGAGGGCAAGGACGAGGGCGGCAGTGCGCGGGGTCGACATGGATGGGGCATCTCCGGCGGGGTTGCGACGGAGCGTAGTCCGGAGGCGATGAACCGCGCCAGTACACGGCGTTGCGACCGACGCGCTGACGGTCGTCGCGCCAGCTGTCATCCTATGCGGATGCGCGACGCCATCCCCGTTCCCGACGCTCCCGATGCCTCCGACACTGCCGTGTTGCTGGTCAATCTCGGCACCCCCGATGCACCCACCGCGGCCGCGGTGCGGCGTTATCTGGCCGAATTCCTCCACGATTACCGCGTGGTGCCGCTGAGCCGCTGGCTCTGGTGCCCGTTGCTGCACTTCATCATCCTGCCGGTGCGCGGATCGAAGGTGGCGAAGAAATACGCCGAGATCTGGATGGACGGCGGTTCGCCGCTGGCGGTGCACACCCGCGATCTCGCCGCGGCGATGCAGGCGCGCCTGCACGGCGTGCGGGCGGCATGGGCGATGCGCTACGGCCGCCCGGCGATCGCCGAGGTCGTCGCGCGCCTGCGCGCCGACGGGGTTCGCCGGGTGCTGGTGCTGCCGCTCTATCCGCAGTACTCGACCACCACCACCGCGTCGGTGACCGATGTGGTCGAACGCTTGGCCCGCGAGGCCGGCGACGCGCTGCGCATCGACACGATCGTCGACTACCACCTCGATCCGGGCTGGGTCGAAGCGGTCGCCGGATCGATCCGCGCGCACTGGGCGCAACATGGACGCGGCGAACGGCTGTTGTTCTCGTTCCATGGCATCCCGCAGCGCCTGGTCGATGCCGGCGACCCGTACCGTGCGCAGTCCGAGGCCAGCGTCGCCGCGATCGTCGCCGCACTGGGCATGCCGCCGCAGGAGGCGCTGCTGACGTTCCAGTCCCGCTTCGGTCGCGAGCCCTGGCTGCAGCCGTATACCGACGAGACCCTGAAGGCGCTGGGCGCGCAGGGCGTGAAGACGCTCGATGTGGTCTGCCCGGGTTTCGCGGTGGATTGCCTGGAAACGCTGGAGGAAATCTCGATGCAGAACGCCGAGGTCTTCCGCGAGGCTGGCGGCGAGGCTCTGCGCTACATCCCCTGTCTCAATGCCTCGCCCGCGCACGCCGATGCGCTGGCGGCGCTGGCGTTGCGGCACCTCGGCCGCGACGAGGAGTTCCGGACCCATGCGTGACATCGTTCTCGACAGCGCGCGCGGCCGTTTCGCCGCCCTGCGCAACGACACCGCCGCCGGGCCGAAACTCCTGGCCATGCACGGTTGGCTCGACAACGCCGCGAGCTTCCGGCCGATGGCGCCATCGCTGACGCATTACGATCTGGTCGCGCTCGACCTGCCTGGACACGGCCGCAGTTTCCATTACCCGGCCGATGCCGAATACAGCCTGTTCAGCACGATTCTCGACATTCTCGCCGCCGCCGATGCGCTGGGCTGGGAGCGTTTCGGGGTGCTCGGGCATTCGATGGGCGGCGCCATCGCCAGCCTGCTCGCGGCCGCCGCGCCGGAGCGCGTCGAACGGCTGTTCCTGATCGAGGCGCTGGGCCCGCTGGCCGCCACGGAAGATTCGACCGCCGCGCGTCTCCGCGATGCGGTGAGCCAGCGTCGCGCGCTGGACGGCAAGCGCAAGCGCGTGTTTCCGGATCCCGAGGTCGCGGTGCTGGCGCGCATGCAGACCAACATCACCGCGCTGGACGAAGCCTCGTCGCGATTGATCGTGGAGCGCGGCATCCGTGCGGTCGAAGGCGGCTACGAATGGAGCAGCGATGTCCGCTTGACCTTGCCGACCGCCGTGCGCATGACCGAGGCGCAGGTCCGCGACTGTCTGTCGGCGATCCGCTGTCCGACGACGGTGCTGGTGGCCGAGCCCACGCCGCCGTATTTCCCGCCCGGGCTGCGCGAGGACCGCGTGGCCTG
>JAYRTK010000249.1:0-5249 GCA_041919595.1 Lysobacteraceae bacterium | reverse complement strand
CCCCCATCATCGCCGGGGTCGAATCAAGGCTCGATCGCATGGAACGCGAGCATCCGGACTCGGTACGGGACCTGATGGAAACAGCGGAACAAACCGTCCGCAGGATGCTCTCGGCGGCGATCGACAATGGCCACGAGGTCTACTGCCGCAAGCACTTCGACAGCCTCGTCTCGGGCGAAAATCGACGCAAGACCCCGAAAATGTATCGGTTCCTCGAACAGGAATTCTCCGCCCGATAGCGGTCGACTTCCCGCACGCGGCCCCGCAATCTTGACCGCCGACCCGCAGACCGGCTTGGCCCCTACCCAAACCACGCGATGCACTGCGATTCGCATTGGCAGAGACAAACGATGAGCGAGCAACAATCATTCGACGTAATCGTCATCGGCGCCGGCCCGGCCGGCTACCACGCCGCGATCCGCGCGGCCCAGCTCGGCATGAAGACGGCGTGCATCGACGCCGCGCTCGGCAAGGACGGCAAGCCCGCGCTCGGCGGCACCTGCCTGCGCGTCGGCTGCATCCCGTCGAAAGCGCTGCTGGATTCCTCGCGCCAGTTCTGGAACATGGGCCACCTCTTCGGCGACCACGGCATCAGCTTCGACAACGCGAAGATCGACGTCGCCGCGATGGTCGGCCGCAAGGACAAGATCGTCAAACAGTTCACCGGCGGCATCGCCCAACTGTTCAAGGCCAACAAGATCACCGCGTTCTACGGCTTCGGCACCCTGCACGCCGGCAACGTGGTGAAGATCAAGCAGCACGATGGTTCGGAAATCGAACTCAAGGGCACCAACGTCATCCTCGCCGCCGGTTCGGATTCGATCGAACTGCCGTTCGCCAAGTTCGACGGCCAGCACATCGTCGACAACGTCGGCGCGCTGGATTTCACCGAAGTGCCAAAACGCCTGGGCGTGATCGGCGCCGGCGTGATCGGCCTGGAACTGGGCAGCGTGTGGAACCGCCTCGGCGCGAAGGTCACGATCCTCGAAGCCATGCCGGACTTCCTGGCCGCCGCCGACGGCGAAGCCGCCAAGGTCGCCGCGCGCGAATTCAAGAAGCAGGGCCTCGACATCCAGTTGGGCGCGAAGGTCAGCAGGGCCGAAGTGAAGAAGGGGGAAGTCCACCTCACCTACACCGACGCCAAGGGCGAGCAGAACATCGTCGTCGACAAGCTGCTGGTCGCCGTGGGCCGCAAGGCCGCGAGCAAGGGCCTGCTGGCCGAAGGCACCGGCGTGCAGCTCGACGAGCGCGGCCGCATCGTCGTCGACGAACACTGCCACACCGGCGTCGACGGCGTCTGGGCGGTCGGCGACTGCGTGCGCGGCCCGATGCTGGCGCACAAGGGCTTCGAGGAAGGCATCGCCGTGGCCGAACTGATCGCCGGCCTGCCGGGCCACGTCAATTTCGACACGATTCCTTGGGTGATCTACACCGAGCCGGAAATCGCCTGGGTCGGCAAGACCGAGGAACAGCTGAAGGCCGAGGGCATTCCCTACAAGGCCGGCAGCTTCCCGTTCGCCGCCGTCGGCCGCGCGGTCGCGATGGCCGAACCGGCCGGTTTCGTGAAGGTCCTCGCCCATGCCGAAACCGATCGCGTGCTCGGCATGCACCTGGTCGGCGCCAACGTCTCCGAACTGGTCCACGAAGGCGTGCTGACCATGGAGTTCAGCGGCTCCGCCGACGACCTCGCCCGTATCTGCCACGCGCATCCGAGCCTCTCGGAAGCGGTGCACGACGCGGCGATGGCGGTGCACAAGCGGGCGATCCACAAGGCGAACTGATCTTCGCCGACCGATCTTAGTCGACCACTCTCCGTCGACAGCCACGCAGGCGGCGCACTTCGGTGCGCCGCTTCGTTTCAGGGGCAGCCATTCCGAGGACACGGCGATGAGCGAATCCAACTCGATCCGCAACGTCTCCGACACCGCGCTCTGGGTGGCGATCTACCGGGCGATGGAGAGCGAGCGCCGCGACGCGATCTTCCACGATCCCTACGCGCGCCGGCTCGGCGGCGCGCGCGGCGAGACGATCGTGCGCGAGATGCCGCAGGGCACGGCGATGAGCTGGCCGCTGGTGGTGCGCACCGCGGTGATGGACGAGATCGTGAACCGCTGCGTGCGCGAGGGCGCGAAGACCGTGCTCAATCTGGCCGCCGGGCTGGACGCCCGCCCGTATCGCATGGATCTGCCGGCCGATCTGCGCTGGATCCATGTCGACATGCCGGACATGGTCGCGTACTTCCGCGAGCAGATGGCCGGCGAAACGCCGCGCTGCCGGATCGAGTTCGTCGCCGCGGACCTGCGCGGGACCGATGTCCGCCGCGCGGTCTTCGCGGATGCCGCGAAGGAAGCCCCGACGCTCGTGATCACCGAAGGGCTGCTGATCTATCTCGAAGCCGACGACGTCGCCGCCCTCGCCCGCGACCTGCACGACATCGCGAAGGCACGCTGGTGGCTCAGCGATCTCGCGTCGCCCGCGCTGTTGAAGCAACTCGAAAAAAGCTGGTCGCCGCAGGTCCGCGCGGGCAACGCGCCGTTCCTGTTCGGCCCACGCGAGAACACCGCGTTCTTCGCGCCCCATGGCTGGCGCGAAAACGAATTCCGTTCGCACTGGGACGAAGGCCTGCGGCTGCGGCGCACCATGCCGTTCGCCTGGTTCTGGCGCCTGGCGATGGCGCTGACACCGGCCCGTAAACGCGAAAAACTCAAGCGCATGTCAGGCATGATGCTGCTGCGCAGCCACCACTGATCCTTTCTCACGGCGACCCCATGAAATCCATCTGCGTCTATTGCGGTTCCAACTCCGGCAACAAACCCGCCTACGCCGAGCGCGCGAAGGCGCTCGGCGCGCGCATCGCCTCCGAAGGCCTGCAACTGGTCTACGGCGGCGGCAACGTCGGCCTCATGGGCATCGTCGCCGATGCCGTGCTCGAACACGGCGGCGAAGTCGTCGGTGTGATCCCCGAGCAACTGGTGCGATGGGAAGTCGCGCACACCGGCGTCACCCGACTGGAGGTCGTCGCCAACATGCACGAACGCAAGGCGCGGATGTTCGACCTCGCCGACGCCTTCGTCGCCCTGCCCGGCGGTTTCGGCACGCTCGACGAGATGTTCGAAATGCTGACCTGGCGCCAGCTCGGCCTGGGCCGCAAGCCCTGCGCCTTCCTCGATGTCGACGGCTTCTACGCGCCGCTGATCGGCATGATCGACCACATGGTCGAGGAACGCTTCCTGCACCGCGACCAGCGCCACGACCTCTGGCACGGCGAGGACATCGACACCCTGTTCGCCTGGATGCGCGACTACACCCCCGCGCAGGCGGACAAGTGGCTGGACGAAAAGCGGCGGCGTGAGTTGCGGTAAGCTCACATAGCCTCGTCTTCACCGCAGCCATGAAATCCTCTGCTCCGCTTCTACTGATCGTTGTTCTGCTCGCGACGATCGGCGTGGCCGGGTACGGTGTGCAGCGCCCGTATGAAAACGAGCGCGCACCAGATCATCCGATCGCCCTGACCGAGGGTTACCGCATTTCGTTCGAGCGGACCGCATGTTTCGGTACCTGCCCTGATTTCGCTCTGCTCATCGACAGCGACGGCAATACGAAATTGCGCATGCGCGCGCTGCACGAAAGCTTCCCCGAAGTCGACGAACCCAAGACATTGCTATATGTGATGAAGCTATCGTCGAACGACCACGCCGAATTGATCAGGCAGATCGAAAGTGGCGGTTTCCGGCGACTAAAACCCGATTATTCGATCTTGGTGACGGACAGTCCGAGCACGACGATCACAGTCGACACTCCACGTGGGCATTGGTCGTCCCATGTCTACGCCGTGCCCTGCAAGACGGCAGGCGCAGGCATGAGCGAATCGGATCGACGCGACTGGGGTATCACGGAATTCGTGCCCGACATCTTTTGCGAGCTTTCCGAGCGTCTGGATGCAATCGCCTGCGACACCTTTCTGCACGGCACACGGCTCGACCCGCATCACTCTCGAAAACCCTTCCGCCCACCGCACTGCCGGAACACGACATGACCCGCTTTCCCGCCTTCCGCATCCACAACGACAGCGCCGGCTACCGCAGCGGCATCGAGGAGGTCTCGATCGACGACCTCGCCCCCGGCGAGATCGTGATCAGGACGGCGTACTCCTCCGTCAATTACAAGGATGCGCTCGCCGGCACCGGTGAAGGCAAGATCCTGCGCTTCTTCCCTCTGGTCGGCGGGATCGACGTGGCCGGGCATGTGGTGTCCTCGACCGATCCCGCGTTCCGGGAGGGCGACGCGGTCCTGGTCACCGGCTGCGGGCTCAGCGAGACCCGCGACGGCGGCTATTCGGATTACGCGCGGATCGAGGCGAAGTGGGCGATTCCCCTGCCGGCCGGCCTGAGCCTGCGCGAGAGCATGATCCTCGGCACCGCCGGGTTCACCGCCGGACTCGCCCTGCTGCGGATGCAGGACAACCGGCAGACGCCCGCGCACGGGCCACTGGCCGTGACCGGCGCCACCGGCGGCGTGGGGTCGCTGGCGGTGGACATCTTCAGCCGTGCCGGCTACGAGGTGCATGCGATCAGTGGCAAGCCCGAACACGCCGAATACCTGAAGTCGCTCGGCGCCACCCAGGTGCTCGGCCGCGACGTCCTGGGCGAAGCGCGCCCCCTGGAGAACGCGCGTTTCGGCGGCGGGCTGGACAACGTCGGCGGGCCGATGCTGGCCAGCCTGCTGGCGCGGACCCGGCCGTACGGCAACGTCGCCAGCGCCGGTCTGGCGGCCACCGCCGATCTGCCCACGACGGTCATGCCCTTCATCATCCGCGGCGTGTCGCTGCTGGGCGTGGCCTCGGCCGGCACCGCCCGCGATGTCCGCGATGAGGTCTGGAAGCGGCTGGCCACGGACTGGAAACCGGCCCATCTCGACACGATCTGCACCCGTGAGGCGACGCTGGCCGATCTGCCGGAAATCTTCGCCGGGATGCTGGCGGGCGGATCGTTCGGCCGGACCCTGGTGCGACTGGGCTGAACGGCTGGGCTGAACGGCTGGATCGGGCCGCCGGGCCGAGCAGGCCGGCTTCCGGCGCCGCCCCTGCCACGACCACCGCCGCTTGTGCGCCGCATCAAGAAAATAAGGGGCGCCAGCTTCCGGCGGACGCCCGGGACCACTACACTTGGCACAGTCACCCTAGGGGCCCCGTATGGCACGCATCCTGATCGTCGACGACTCTCCGTCGCAGTTGATGGGCATTCGCCGCA
>JAYRTK010000248.1:0-5271 GCA_041919595.1 Lysobacteraceae bacterium | reverse complement strand
CCTGTACGAATGCATCCTGTGCGCCTGCTGCAGCACCAGTTGCCCGAGCTACTGGTGGAACGGCGACCGCTATCTCGGCCCGGCGATCCTGCTCCAGGCGTATCGCTGGATCATCGACAGTCGCGATGAGGACACCGGCGCCCGTCTGGACGATCTCGAAGATCCGTTCAAGCTGTATCGCTGCCACACGATCATGAATTGCGCCCGCACCTGTCCGAAAGGCCTGAATCCGGCGCAGGCGATCGGCGAGATCAAGAGGCTCATGCTGGCGCGACAGGTGTGAACGCACGCTCCGGCCTGCGTCTTCTCCTGCTCGCGACGCTGCCGCTGTTCGCGCTTGCCCCGTTGCCTGCCGCGGCTGCGGAGCAGGGTGTCCGACCGACCGCGTCGACCGCCGATGCGACCGCTGTCATGCAGACGGAGGTCATGGAGACAGACGTCGTGGAGACGGACGCCGCGCAGGTGGCGCGGATCGACGCTCTGCTCGAAGCGACCGCGCTTCCGGTGCTGTACGACCGCATGCTGCGCAACCTGAAGGATCAGCCGCCGGATTCGGACAAGGAGGTGGCCGACGTCCTGCGCGATCTCATCGACCTGGTGCCGTGGCGCCAGATCGAGATGCAGTGGCGCGCGATGTCTGCCGCGGGCCTCGATCCGCGGCAGACCGCGGAGATCGTCGCCTACTACCGCAGCCCTTCCGGGCGCGCCCTGGTCGATTGCCTGACCCGCACCGACGGCAGGGTCGTCGAATCCGAATGTCTGGACGATCTGTCCGAGGCCGACAGCGACGCCTACCTGGCGTTCGTCGCCAGCCCCGGCGGCGAGACCTGGGTCGAGGTCGGCGGCGGTGCCGCGCGATCGCTGATGGTCGATACGATCTGCGCCGGTCTCGATCGCGACCTGCCGTTGCGCCGGCGCCTCTCGACGGTCTGCGCGAAGGAGTCTCCCCTGGGTTTCTGCCGCATGCTGGCATCGGCGAAACCCGGCACCGAACCGGCGCTCGATCCCGCCGTGTGCCGAAAGGTGGCCGCGCCCGATCCGGAGAGCTGAGTCGATGACCGTCGATCCCCGCATCTTCCTGCCCGCGCTCGCGATGGTCGCGCTCACCTTCGTCGTGTTGCTGGTGATGTTCCGGCGCCGGGTCGCGCAGATGAAGCGCGACCGCATCCATCCGCAGACGGTCTCGACGTCGCTGGAGGCCGCCGCCCGCTATACCGACGTCGCGCCTGCGGACAATTTCCGCAATCTCTTCGAGATGCCGATGCTGTTCTATCTCGCGCTGCTGGTGGCGGCGCAGACCGGACAGACCGGCCCGCTGGTGCTGGGGCTCGCCTGGGCCTACGTCGCCGCGCGTGTCGCGCACAGCTGGATCCACTGCACCTACAACAAGGTCAAGCATCGCTTCCGCGCCTTCGTGTTCGGGGTGCTCGCGCTTGCCGGGCTGTGGGCCGTGGTGGGTTACGGGTTGATCGCCGGATGAGCGGGGACGACGCCGCGACCCTGCAGCGCTTGCGTTGGCGCAGCCGTCGCGGCATGCGTGAACTCGATCAGCTGTTCGGTCGCTATCTCGATCGTGTCTGGGCGGAGGCCTGCGCGGAAGAGCGCGCGACGTTCGAACGCCTGCTGGCCTGCGAGGACGACCGGCTGTGGCGCTGGTTCCTCGGCTACGAAGCCCCTGAAGACTCCGAATTGCATGTCCTCGTCGAACGCATCCGCGCCCTGCCGGTTTGAATGGCGGCCTTCGCGCTGGGTGATCGGTGCGCTGTGGGCGCTGACCGCGCTGGCGCCCTGTGCGGTGCTGTGGTCGGAGATGCCGCGCGGCGCGGCCTGGCCGCTGGCGATGACGGCGCTGCTCATCGGCCTGTGGTCGAGCCGGCACGAAGCTCGACGACCGGCGTGCGCGATCGTGCTCGATGGCGCAGGCGCCGCGAGCGTCGATGGCGCGGTGGTGGAGGGGTTCCGGGTCGTATGGCGCGGTCCGCTCGCGTTCCTCTCCTGGCGCGACCCCTCGGGCCGGACGCAGCGCCGCAGTCTGTGGCCCGACACGCTCCCGCCCGCGCTGCGGCGTGAACTGAGACTGGCCGCGGGCCGGAACGATGCTGTGCGCCGGACCGGCCCGATGGCACCATAGCGCGGTCCGCGCCGCAGGTTCCCATGTTCAGACCCATCCCCGTCGCCATCGGCCTGCGCTATCTGCGCGCCAAACGCCGCAACGGCTTCATCTCCTTCATCTCGCTGGCGTCGATGCTCGGCATCGCGCTCGGCGTCGCCGCGCTGATCACCACGCTGGCGGTGATGAGCGGTTTCCAGCGCGAGATCCGCGACCGCATGCTGCAGATGGCCGCGCACGCCACCATCATCGCCGATGGCGAACCGCTGCAGCATTGGGCGGAGGCCACCGTCGAGGCCAGACGCGACCCCCGGGTTGCCGGCGCCGCACCCTATATCGAACGTCCGGTGATGCTGCAGGGACCGCGCGAGGAGGGCGCGCTGCTGCGCGGCGTCGATCCCGCGCGCGAACGCGAAGTGTCGGTGATCGCCGACAAGATGCTCGACGGCGCATCGCTGGATTCGCTGACCCCCGGCGCCTTCAACATCATCCTCGGGCGCGAACTGGCCCTGTGGCTGGGCGTGGGCGTGGGCGACACCGTGATCGTCTATACCCCCGAATTCCAGAGCACGCCGCTCGGTGCGGTGCCGCAGATGAAGCGCTTCACCGTGACCGGCCTGTTCGAGGTCGGGCATCAGGAATTCGATCGCAGTCTCGCCGTGATCCATCTCGGCGATGCCCAGCGTCTGCTGCGGATGGGCGATGGCGTCACCGGCCTGCGCCTGAAGATGCACGACATGGACGATGCCTGGGCGGTCTCCCGCGACCTCGCCGGCCGCCTGCTGTCGCTGCAGCACCAGCTGTACCGGATCAGCGACTGGTCGCGCGAGAACGCCAACATGTTCCGCGCGCTCAAGCTGGAGAAGACGATGATCGCGATCCTGCTGTCGCTGATCATCCTCATGGGGGCTTTCACCCTGGTGAATTCGCAGGTGATGCTGGTCACCGACAAGCAGGCCGACATCGCGATCCTGCGCACGCTGGGCTTCACGCCCCGCGGCGTGATGCAGGTGTTCATGGTCCAGGGTTCGATGATCGGCATCATCGGGACCGTTTCCGGCGTCGTCGCCGGCATCCTGCTCACGCTGAATCTGGAGCATCTCCTGAAACTGATCGAGCGCAGCTTCGACGTGGTTCTGCTGCCCGAGGACGTCTACTACATCACCGGCCTGCCGACCGAACTGAGATCCTTCGACGTGACCGTGATCGCGCTGGTGGCCCTGGTCATGGCCTTCCTGGCCACCCTGTACCCGGCCTGGCGCGCGGCCAGGACCGCCCCGGCGGAGGCGTTGCGCTATGAGTGAGCGCCGTGATCCCGCGTCGGACGAGGTGGTGCTGCGCGCGGAAGGGCTGGCGATGACCTATGCCGAAGGCAAGCTGCGGACGCCGGTGTTCGAGGATCTGCAGCTCGCGGTGCGCGCGGGCGAGACCGTGGCCATCGTCGGTGCGTCCGGCGCCGGCAAGAGCACGCTGCTGCATCTGCTGGGCGGCCTCGACCGCCCGACCGCGGGCGAGGTCTATGTCGCCGGGCGGAAGATGAGCGCGCTTTCCGACGCCGATCGAGGCCGCCTGCGCAACGCGGCGTTGGGATTCGTCTACCAGTTCCATCATCTGCTGCCCGAATTCACCGCGCTCGAGAACGTGATGTTGCCGGTCCTGCTCGGCGGCATGGCGACGGCGGATGCCGAACACCGCGCACGCATGCTGCTCGAATCGGTGGGGCTGGGGCACCGGCTGGAGCACAAACCGGGCGAATTGTCCGGCGGCGAACGCCAGCGCGCGGCGGTCGCGCGCGCGCTGGTCAACCGGCCTGCCTGCGTGCTTGGCGACGAGCCCACCGGCAATCTCGATGAAAAGACCGCCTCGGCCGTGTTCGAGCTGATGCTCGGCCTCAATCGCGAACACCGCACCAGCCTCGTTCTGGTCACCCACGATCGGCGCCTGGCCCGACGTCTGGACCGCGTACTGGAACTGCACGACGGCCGATTGCGCCCCGCGGCCTGAAATCTCCCCCTGCCGGATGGCCGCGACCGCGGGATCGCCCCCGGTGTCGTTGCGCGAAATTGCGCGCAGGTGACATCCGATCGCCTGATGACGGGGTCCGTACACGACGGTTCCATGCGCTTCCGGACGGGATGACCGGAGATTTCTTGACCAGTCGTGGCGGATCGGGCTATGTTCCCCCAACGCAGCCACAGGACGCGTTCCAGGCTGCCGGCTCCGCGGACCCTCGTGTTCGTCGGTCGTGCGGGTGCCGGGGGAAACATCACTGGGTTCTGCAAATGGACGCCGCAGCGGTTCGCAGCAGTTGAACGGCCGACGGCGATGATCGGTGCGAGGAGGGGGCCTGATCTGTCGTGACAACAGGGATATCGTCAAGTCTTGCCCGGCCGCATCGTGCCCGGTGTCTTTTTCCAGTGTTTTTCCCGCCGGATCCATCCGTGCGCGGGCGATCGGCGGTGTCCGGCGCGCGCCGGTCGCACCCGTCGGTGGCGTCCGTCCGCCCTGGTGAAGCGAAGTCCGCTTCGCCTGTGGCCGAATCCTCACTCTATTCCTCCGATCTCTTTCCGGGTGGCGTGTGAAATATCCAATCTCGATTCTTCCCAAGTTCCTGCTCGGCGCCGCGCTCGCGGTGGTTCTGTCCAGTTGCGCCACGGCCCCGGCTCCCGATTTCGGAGGTCGCTGGAAAACCGTCAACCGTTTCGCCGAGGAAACCCAGGCGATCCCGCTGCAGGAGGCGTATCTCTTCTACGCCTCGCCGATGGATGGCACGCTCAAGAACATGCTCGAGCGCTGGGCCGACGACTCCAACATGGTGCTGACCTATCGTCATCCGATGGACTACACCCTGTACGCCGCGGTCGCCGAGATCCGTACGCCGAGCCTGCAGGAGGCCCTGTCGCAGCTGAACGCGGCCTACGCCTCGCAGCAGGTCTCCATCGGCGTGAGCGGCAACGAAATCGTCGTCCGCATCGCCTCCGGCGAAGCAGGCGGTAGCGCCGGCCGCTGACGGCCCCGGGCGGTATGCCGCGGCCCTGCCGGTGCAGGGCTGGCGCCATCTCCGGATTGACGCAACCCTTTCTCTCCTCTTTCGGGATACAGGCTCCAGAATGTTCGGCAAGAAGAAAGACTCGCCACAGATCGAGAACACCGCCGCGAAG
>JAYRTK010000247.1:0-5274 GCA_041919595.1 Lysobacteraceae bacterium | reverse complement strand
TACCGGATCAACCACGAATTCCTGGGCGATGTGCGCGCGCGCTTCCCGGGCGACGACGCGCTGGTGCAGCGGGTCTCGCTGATCGACGAAACCCAGGGACGGCGCGTGCGCATGGCGGCCCTGGCGGTGGTCGCCTCGCATCGCGTCAACGGCGTGGCGAAGCTGCATTCGGAATTGATGGTCGACACCATCTTCGCGGACTACGCGCGGCTGTTTCCCGAACGCTTCCTCAACGTCACCAACGGCGTCACACCGCGGCGCTGGGTGCAGCAGGCCAACCCGGCGCTGTCGACGCTGCTCGACGACACCATCGGCAATGGTTGGCGCAGGGATCTGTCCGAGCTCGCGACACTGCGGCCGCTCGCCGCCGATCCCGCGCTCGGCGCGCGTTTCGCCGCGGTCAAGCAGGCGAACAAGCGCCGCCTCGGCGCGCTGATCCGCGATGAACTTGGCATCGATGTCGATCCCGCGTCGCTGTTCGACGTGCAGATCAAGCGCATCCACGAATACAAGCGCCAACTCCTCAATCTGCTGCACGTGGCCGCGCGCTATCGCGCGATGCTGGCCCAGCCGGCCGGCCCCGATGGACGCGGCTGGACGCCGCGCACCGTGATCCTCGCGGGCAAGGCCGCGTCCGCCTATCACACCGCCAAGCAGATCATCCGCCTCGCCCACGACATCGGCCGGACCGTCAACAGCGATCCACGCCTGGGCGGCAAGCTCAAGCTGGTGTTCCTGCCGAATTACGGCGTGAGTCTGGCCGAAGCGATCATTCCCGCCGCCGATCTCTCCGAACAGATCTCCACGGCCGGCACCGAAGCCTCCGGCACCGGCAACATGAAGTTCGCGATGAACGGCGCGTTGACCATCGGCACCTGGGACGGCGCCAACATCGAGATGGCGCAGGCGATGGGCGAAGAGAACATGTTCGTGTTCGGCCTGCGCACCGCCGACATCGCCCGGCTGCGCGCGATCGGCTACGACCCGCGCTGGATCGCCGGCCAGAACGCCGCGTTGCATGACGTGCTCGATGCGATCGGCAACGGTGCATTCAGTCCGGGCGAGCCGCGCCGCTACCGCGCGCTGATCGACGGCCTGCTCGGTGCGGACCCGTACCTGCTGCTGGCCGATTTCGCCGACTACGTCGCGACCCAGTCGCGGGTCGATGCGCTGTACCGCGATCCCGCGGCCTGGAACGCCTGCGCGATGCGCAACATCGCCGGCATGGGCTTCTTCTCCACCGACCGCACGGTGCGCGAATACGCCGATCGGGTGTGGGCCGTGCCCGGCCCTGGGCGGGCCCGCGACTGAGCATGCTCGCGACGGCGGACATCGCGGCGCTGCTGGAGGCGCGCCACCCCGATCCATTCTCGGTGCTCGGTCTGCACGCCGACGCCGTCGGCAAACTGTGGGTGCGCGCACTGCTGCCGGACGCCGCATCGGTCGAACTGGTCGATGCCGGCAGCGGACGCACGCTGATCGATCTGGAGAATCGGCGCGACGGCTTTTTCGAGGCGCGCATCCCGCTGCGCCGCAAGCGTTTCGACTATCGCCTGAGGGTCCGCTGGCGCGGCGGCCACGAGACGCTGTGCGCCGATGCCTACGCCTACGGGCCGCAGCTCGACGAAGCGATCCTCACCGACTTCCGCGACGGCCGCGAACTGCGGCCGCAGCGCTTTCTAGGCGCGCATCCGTGCTCGATCGGTGGCGTCGACGGCGTGCATTTCGCGGTGTGGGCGCCGAATGCGCGGCGGGTCAGCGTGATCGGCGATTTCAACGCCTGGGACGGTCGTCGTCATCCGATGCGCCTGCGCCACACCGCCGGCGTGTGGGAGATCTTCCTGCCGCATGTCGCCCCCGGGGATCTCTACAAATACGAGCTGATCGGTGCCGACGGCGCCCTGCACAGCAAAGCCGATCCGTACGCGCGCGCGGCGGAACTGCGCCCCGAGACCGCAAGCCGGGTGTGCGCGCCGATGGCGTCGCGCGCGTTGCCGCCCGAACGCGCCGCCGCCAACGATCGCCACGCACCGATCAGCATCTACGAAGTGCATCCGGGCTCGTGGCGACGCGACGGCCGCGACGGTTTCCCCGACTGGGACACGCTCGCGGCGCAGCTGCCCGCCTACGCGGCGGATCTGGGCTTCACCCACATCGAGCTGCTGCCGGTGTCGGAGCATCCCTTCGACGGCTCCTGGGGCTACCAGACCCTGGGCATGTTCGCGCCAACCGCACGTTTCGGCACGCCGGAAGGTTTCGCCCGCTTCGTCGACGCCTGCCACGCGCACGGACTCGGCATCATCATCGACTGGGTGCCGGCGCATTTCCCGAAGGATGCGCACGGCCTCGCCCGCTTCGACGGCACCGCGCTGTACGAATACGCCGACCCGAAGGAGGGCGAGCACCGCGACTGGGGCACGCTGATCTACAACTACGGCCGCACCGAGGTGCGCGCCTTCCTCGCCGGCAGCGCCCTGCACTGGCTGGAGCAATACGGCATCGACGGCCTGCGCGTGGACGCGGTGGCGTCGATGCTGTATCGCGACTACTCGCGCAGCGCCGGGGAATGGGTGCCGAACGCCCATGGCGGTCGCGAGAACCTCGAAGCGATCTCGTTGCTGCAGACCCTCAACGCCCACATCGGCGGCGACGTGCCCGGCGCCATCGCGTTCGCGGAGGAATCGACCAGTTTCCCGGGCGTCTCCGCACCCACCCACGTCGGCGGCCTCGGCTTCCATTTCAAATGGAACATGGGCTGGATGAACGACACGCTGCGCTACGTCCACGAAGATCCGGTGCATCGGCGCTGGCACCACGACAAGATGACCTTCGGTCTGGTCTACGCCTTCAGCGAGAACTTCGTGCTGCCGCTCTCGCACGACGAAGTGGTGCACGGCAAGGGCTCGCTGCTCGACAAGATGCCCGGCGACGACTGGCAACGCTTCGCCAACCTGCGCGCCTACCTCGGCTTCATGTGGGGCCATCCGGGCAAGAAGCTGCTGTTCATGGGCCAGGAGTTCGCCCAGCCGTACGAATGGCGACACGACGAGGCGTTGCCCTGGCATCTGCTGCAGGACCCGCGTCACGCCGGCATGCGCGATCTGGTGCGCGATCTCAACACCGCCTATCGCGGGACCCCGGCGCTGCACCGCCTCGATTGCGAGGGCGCGGGTTTCGAGTGGCTGGTCGCCGACGACCGCGATCACTCGGTGTTCGCCTGGTGCCGCCGCGACGGTCGCGGCGGCATCGCGCTGGTGATCTGCAATTTCACCCCGGTTCCGCGCCACGGCTATCGCATCGGCGTGCCCGACGACGGCGCCGCGGCGTGGCGCGAAGCGATCAACACCGACTCGCGCCATTACGGCGGCAGCGACCAGGGCAACGGCGCGCACGCCCTGCGCTGCGAAAGCGTCCCCGCCGGCGGTCACCCGCGTTCGCTCGCGCTGACCCTGCCGCCGCTGTCGACCCTGGTCCTGCTGCCGGCATGACGCTGCCGCCACCCGCATCGCTGTTGCCCGGACACGCCGCGCCGCTCGGCGCGCACGCGATCGACGGCGGCGTCCATTTCGCGGTGTTTTCGCAGCGCGCGAAAGGGATCGACCTGTGCGTATTCGACGACGATGGCCATCGCGAGCGCGCCCGGTACGCATTGCCGCACGTCGAGGACGGCGTGTTCGCGGGTGTGCTGGCGGATGCCGGCCCCGGCCTGATCTACGGCTATCGCGCGCATGGGCGATACGAACCGGCCGCCGGCTATCGCTTCAATCCGCACAAGCTGCTGCTCGACCCCTATGCGCGCGAGATCGTCGGCCGCTACGCCTGGCGTCCCGAACACTGCGGCCATGTGCACGGCCATCCGGAAGGCGCGCGCGTGCCCGACACCCGCGACAACGCCGCGTTCGCGCTGAAGGCCCGGGTCGCCGCGCCCGATACGCCGGCCACGCGTGCACCACGGCAACCGCGACGCGCCCTCGCGGATCTCGTGCTGTATGAACTGCACGTCAAGGGCTTCACGATGACCCTGCCGGGTATCCCCGACACCCTCCGCGGCACCTTCGCGGGACTGGCGCACCCTGCGGCGATCGCGCACCTCAGGCGGCTCGGCGTGAACGCGCTCTCGCTGCTGCCGGTGCAGACCGCGCTCGACGAACCGACGCTGGCCGAACGCGGGCTCGGCAATTACTGGGGCTACAACACGCTCGGTTTTTTCTGCCCCGATGCGCGCTTCGCCGCCGACCGCTCGCCGGGCGGCGCGATCGCCGAATTCAAGGCGATGGTCGCGACCCTGCAGGCGGCAGGCTTCGAGGTGATCCTCGACGTGGTCTACAACCACACCGCCGAGGGCGACGAACACGGCCCCACGCTGTCCTTCCGCGGCCTCGACAACGCCAGTTGGTACCGGCTGATGCCCGACGACCGCAGCCGCTACGACAACGCCAGCGGCTGCGGCAACACCCTGCGACTGATCCATCCGCGCGTGACCCAGTTCGTGCTCGACTCGCTGCGATACTGGGTCGAAGTCATGGGCGTCGACGGCTTCCGCTTCGATCTCGCCACGGCGCTCGGCCGCACCCGCCATGGCTTCGATCCCACCGCACCGTTCTGGATCGCGCTGCGCCAGGACCCGGTGCTGTCGCAGGTGCATCTGATCGCAGAACCCTGGGACTGCGGGCACGATGGTTATCAGCTCGGACGCATGCCCGGCCGCTTCCTCGAATGGAACGACCGCTTCCGCGACGCCGCGCGCGGCTATTGGCTCGGCGCCGACGCCGGCACCCATGTCGGCCGCAGCGAATTCGCGCGCCGCTTCACCGCGTCCAGCGATCTGTTCCATCACGGTCACCGCCTGCCCGCCGCCAGCGTCAACTTCGTCGCCGCGCACGATGGCCGCACCCTCGCCGATGTCGTCACCTACCGCGACAAGCACAACCTCGCCAACGGCGAGCACAACCGCGACGGCAACGCCCACGAGGTCTGCGCGAATTTCGGCAGCGAAGGTCCCGGCGACCACCCGCAGCTGGTCGAGACCCGGCGGCGCGTGCGCCGCGCCCTGCTCGCCACCACGCTGCTCGCGCAGGGCACGCCGATGCTGTGCGCCGGCGACGAATTCGGCAACAGCCAGCGCGGCAACAACAACGCCTACTGCCAGGACAACCCGACCGGTTGGCTGGACTGGTCGAACCTCGGCCGCGACGACGATATCGACTTCGTCGCCGCACTGCTGACCTTGCGTCGCGACGAACCGCTGCTGCGCCATGCGCGCTGGTTCCCGCC
>JAYRTK010000246.1:0-5315 GCA_041919595.1 Lysobacteraceae bacterium | reverse complement strand
ACTGCGCAGATTCATGGAAAAAGCCGGACTGGAGATCGCGAATTCCGAAACCGTGACCCGCGAGAAGCGCCCACCGCATTTCGAGGTCATCTCGCTGATCGGGACCCACCCATGAGCACGCTCCCCTATCTGCACCCGGAGCGCGTCGCGCGGCTCGAAGCGGCCCTGCGCGAGCGCATCCTGCTGCTCGACGGCGCCATGGGCACGATGATCCAGCAGCACGGGCTGCAGGAAGCCGATTATCGCGGCGACCGCTTCGCCGAAGGCTACGACGCGCAGGCCACCGCCGATCACGGTCACGCGACGGGCTGCACCTGCGGGCACGCCAGCCACGACCAGAAGGGCAACAACGACCTGCTCAGCCTGACCCGCCCGGACATCATCCGCGGGATCCACGCCGAGTATCTCGAGGCCGGCGCCGATCTGATCGAGACCAACACCTTCAACTCGACCACGATCTCGCTGGCCGACTACGGGCTCGAACATCTGGCGCGCGAACTCAACGAGACCGGCGCCCGCCTCGCCCGCGAAGCCTGCGACGCCGCCGAAGCCGCGGACCCGTCGCGGCTGCGGTTCGTGGTCGGCGTGCTCGGCCCGACCAGCCGCACGGCCTCGATCAGCCCCGACGTCAACCGCCCGGGTTTCCGCGCGATCTCCTTCGACGAGCTGCGCGTCGCCTATCGCGAGGCGGCCGACGGCCTGATCGACGGCGGTGCCGACATCCTGATGGTCGAGACCATCTTCGACACGCTCAACGCCAAGGCCGCGCTGTTCTCGATCGAGGAAGCGTTCGAGGCCCGCGGCGCGCGCCTGCCGGTGATGATCTCCGGGACCATCACCGACGCCTCCGGCCGGACCCTCTCGGGCCAGACCGCGGAAGCGTTCTGGTATTCGCTGCGTCACGCCGCCCCGCTGTCGATCGGACTCAACTGCGCGCTCGGCGCGAAGGATCTGCGCGCCCATGTCGACGTGCTGGCCCAGGTGGCCGATGCGTTCGTCAGCGCCCATCCCAACGCCGGCCTGCCGAACGCCTTCGGCGGCTACGACGAATCCCCCGAGGACATGGCCGCGGTGCTGCGCGAATTCGCCGAGTCCGGCCTGCTCAACGTGGTCGGCGGCTGCTGCGGCACCACGCCGGCGCACATCCGCGCGATCGGCGCGGCCGTCGCCGATCTGCCGCCGCGCCTTCCAGCCGTCATCGACACGGCCATCCTCGGCACGGAAGCGGCATGAACGCGAACCCCAGGGACGATGCGATGCCCGTACTGCCTTCCTTCACCCGCCTCAGCGGCCTGGAGCCGCTGGTCGTCACGCCCCAGACCAACTTCGTCAACGTCGGCGAACGCACCAACGTCACCGGTTCGGCGCAGTTCAAGAAGCTGATCCTCGAAGGCCGTTACGACGACGCGATCGTCGTCGCGCGCCAGCAGGTCGAGAACGGCGCGCAGGTGCTCGACGTCAACATGGACGAGGGCATGCTCGATTCCGAAAAGGCGATGGTCGAGTTCCTGCATCTGATCGCCGCCGAACCGGACATCGCCCGCATCCCGGTGATGGTCGACAGCTCGAAGTTCAGCGTGATCGAGGCGGGGCTGAAATGCCTGCAGGGCAAGGGCATCGTCAATTCAATCTCGCTCAAGGAAGGCGAAGCCGAATTCCTGCGCCAGGCGCGACTGGTACGCCGCTACGGCGCCGCGGTCGTGGTGATGGCCTTCGACGAGCAGGGTCAGGCCGATACGTTCGAGCGCAAGGTCGGCATCTGCTCGCGCGCCCATGCGCTGCTCACGACGCAGGCCGGTTTCCCGCCCGAGGACATCATCTTCGACCCCAACGTGTTCGCGATCGCCACCGGCATCGAGGAACACGACGACTACGCCGTCGCCTTCATCGAGGCCGCGCGCGAACTCAAGCGGCGCTTTCCGCTCAGCCACATCTCCGGTGGCGTCTCCAACGTGTCGTTCTCCTTCCGCGGCAACGAAGCCGTGCGCCAGGCGATCCACGTGGTGTTCCTGTATCACGCGATCCGTGCCGGCATGGACATGGGCATCGTCAACGCCGGCGCGCTGCCGCTGTACGACGATCTCGATGCCGAACTGCGCGAACGGGTCGAAGACGTGGTCCTCAACCGGCGCAGCGACGCCACCGAGCGTCTGCTCGAGATCGCCGACCGCTACAAAGGCAGGAAGGGCGAGAAGAAGACCGAAGACCTGCGCTGGCGCGAGAAGCCGGTCCGCGAACGGCTCAGCCATGCCCTGGTGCACGGCATCGACCAGTACATCGAGGCCGATACCGAAGAGGCCCGCGTCGCCGCCACACGACCGCTCGACGTGATCGAGGGTCCGCTGATGGACGGCATGAACGTGGTCGGCGATCTGTTCGGCGCCGGCAAGATGTTCCTGCCGCAGGTGGTGAAATCGGCGCGGGTGATGAAGAAGGCCGTCGCCCATCTGCTGCCGTACATCGAGGCGGAGAAACGGCGCACCGGCGACGCCGGCAAGAGCAACGGCAAGATCGTCCTGGCGACGGTCAAGGGCGACGTCCACGACATCGGCAAGAACATCGTCGGCGTGGTGCTCGCCTGCAACAACTTCGACGTGGTCGACCTCGGGGTGATGGTCCCGGCGCAGACCATCCTCGACCGCGCGAAGGAAGAAAACGCCGACCTGATCGGCCTGTCCGGCCTGATCACGCCGTCGCTGGAAGAGATGAGCCACGTCGCGCGCGAGATGCAGCGCCAGGGGTTCGCGATGCCGCTGCTGATCGGCGGCGCCACCACCTCGCGCGCGCACACCGCGCTCAAGATCGACCCGCACTACAAGGCGCCGACGGTCTGGGTGAAGGACGCCTCGCGCGCCGTGGGCGTGGCCCAGTCGCTGATCTCGAAGGAGTTGCGCGGAAACTTCGTCGCCGCCAACGACAGCGATTACGCCGAGATCCGCGAGCGCCACCGCAATCGCGGCGACGCCAAGCGACTGGTATCGCTGGAGAAGGCGCGCGGACAGCGGTTCGACGGCGGCTGGGCGGACTACACGCCGCCCGCCCCGCGCGCGCCCGGCCTCACCGTGTTCGACGACTACCCGCTGGCCGAACTGGTCGAATACATCGACTGGACCCCGTTCTTCAGCACCTGGGAACTGGCCGGGAAATACCCCGCGATCCTCGATGACGCCGTCGTCGGCAAACAGGCTACCGAACTGTTCCGCGATGCACGCGCGATGCTGGAGCGGATCGTCGACGAGAAGTGGTTGACCGCGAAAGGCGTGTTCGCGCTGTGGCCCGCGAACAGCAGCGGCGACGATGTCGTCCTCGACATCGATGGCCGGCAGGAATCCCTCCACTTCCTCCGCCAGCAGGTCGACAAACCCGCCGATCGACCCGACTTCTGCCTCGCCGATTTCATCGCGCCGAAGGATTCCGGGAAGCGGGACTGGATCGGCGCGTTCGCGGTCACCGCGGGCCTCGGCATCGAACCGCACGTCGCCCGTTTCGAGGCCGACCACGACGACTACAACGCGATCCTGCTCAAGGCGCTCGCCGACCGCCTGGCCGAAGCCTTCGCCGAACGCCTGCATCAGCGCGTGCGCACCGAGTTCTGGGGCTACGCCGGCGACGAGACGCTGGACAACGACGCGCTGATCGACGAGACCTACCGCGGCATCCGTCCGGCACCGGGCTATCCGGCCTGTCCCGAGCACAGCGAGAAGGCCACGCTGTTCCGCCTGCTCGACGCGACGGCGAACGCCGGCATGACGCTGACCGAAAGTTTCGCGATGCTGCCGGCCGCGGCCGTGTCCGGCTACTACTTCAGCCATCCGCAGAGCCAGTATTTCGTGGTCGGGCGGGTGTCGAAGGAACAGGTCGAGGACTACGCCCGGCGCAAGGGCGTGCCGGTGGCGCAGGCCGAGCGCTGGCTGGCGGCGAATCTGGATTACGATCCGGAGTGAGCGACGGGCATCGTGCACCCGGCCTTCCTCCCGGGCCGGCGATGACCCGGTCGTCCAGTACTCGATCGTCCTGAACCGCGCGCCCCACGTGACCGACACCCTCGTTCTCTCCCACGCAAACGGATTCCCGCTGCCGGTCTACCGACGGCTGTTCGAAGCGCTGGGGCCGGCATTCACGGCCACCGGCATGCTGCGGTTCGGACACGATCCGACGCGCCCGGTCACCGTCGACTGGCCGTATCTGGTCGACGAACTGGTCGAGTTCGTCAGCGCCCTGCCCGGCACCGGCGGGCGCCTGTGGCTGGCCGGGCATTCGCTGGGCGGTTATCTGAGCGTGCTCGCCGCGGAGCGGCTGGGATCGAAGGTCGCCGGCGTCGTGCTGCTGGATTCGCCGGTGATCGCCGGCCTGAGCGCGGCCGCGGTGCGGTTAGGCCGGTTCACCGGGCTGGATCGGCTGATGATGCCGCTCGACGCCACCCTCCAGCGACGCCGCCACTGGCCCGATGTCGACGCGGCGCACGCGCACTACGCCGCGAAGAGCATGTTCGCGCGCTGGGATCCGCGGGTACTGCGCGATTACGCCGAACACTGCACCGTGTCCGACGGGCGCGGCCAGCGCGAGCTGCTGTTCGACCGCGACATCGAATTCCGCATCTACCGATCCCTGCCGACCACCCGAGTGGCGGAGATCGGCGCACGACTGCGCGTCCCGGTGGCCTTCATCGGCGGCCGGCGTTCTCGCGAAGTGCGCCATGTCGGCCTGCGCGCGACCCGTGCGCTGGTAGGATCGCGACTGTACTGGACCGACGGCAGCCATCTGTTCCCGATGGAGGCCCCGGACGAAACCGCCGGGCTGATCCGCGCCGCGATCGACGCGATGCGCGATGTCGGCGCGGTCGAACCCGCAGGACGACATCCATGAGCGACGACGAGCGCAACGAAGCGGAACACGAGCGCAGCAACGAGGCCTTCCTGCTCAAGCACGCGGCGGCCGGCCGGATCGGCCTGTGCGCCGGCGGTGACGGCATCAGCAAGCTGATCCGCAAGGCGCAGGCACCGCTGACCGACGACGGTCATCGCAGCCTGTGGTCGCATGCGTTCCTGTTCAGCGAACGGCGCAGCGACGGGCAGTGGTGGGTGCTCGAATCCGATCTCGACATGCGCTACAAACAGATGCGTCTGGGCGTGCAGGAAAACCGGCTCTCGCGCTATTTCGACGCCGAAGCCTTCCCCAACATCGCGGTGCTGGATTTCGGTCTGGACGAAACGCAGACCCGGCAGGTGCTCACCGCCGGTCTGGACCTGCTGTCCGGCCTCACCTGCTATTCGCTGAGCGAACTGGTCGGCACCATGCTGGCGATGTACAGCAGC
>JAYRTK010000245.1:0-5324 GCA_041919595.1 Lysobacteraceae bacterium | reverse complement strand
ACTATAGAACGTCAGACTGCGGGAATTGTTTGTGTCCGTGCAGAGACGGCTACTGCTGAGCTTCTTCGTCAGCTTGAGGAGCGTGAGAGGACGAATCTCGCATATTTTGAAAAGCTCATCGCTGAAACAGTCGACAGTATCCTCATTTTTCCTGAAAGCCCGGGTTCCTTTGCGGAGCTTGGTTTCTTTTCGGCATTTGAAGGAATTTCAAAGAAAACTTTGGTCGCTGTTCGTGAGGAATTTCAGGACAACTCTTTTATTTCGTTGGGTCCAATCCATTACATTTCGTCTGTTAGTGGGTTTAAGCCAACGCCGATTTCGATAGGGGCCGATTACGCTGCGGGATTCGAGCGCATATCAAATCGGCTTGTCCGCCCTGATCGAGCGCGCCCATACAGAGAGAGATTCGAAAAGAAAGATGTCTGGAAGGGGCATTCTGCTCGCCATCAGCTCGCCTTGCTTGACGAGATCGTAGAGGTTGCTGGGGCTCTAACGGAGCCAGACTTGAAATCTATCATCGCTGACGTCTTTGGAAGCTACGATATCTCTCTTGTTCGAATGCTTCTCTCTCTATTGGTTGCAATGAATCGCATTAAGCGAAATATCAATGGCGATATTTTTTCGACCGGAGAAGGGGTTTCATTTATGGAATGCGACGGTAGCGAGCGCACTTCGCTTAAGGCGAGATGGCTTGCCAGCTACCAAGAATCACAGCCGGGGACTATTGAAGAATTGAGAGGTTCTAAAAATGAAATACGCTGACTTTGAGCTTGCAATTTCGGCGTATCTTAGAGTTAATCCATCTGATTTTCGTCAGATTTTGCGTACTGCGCCATATCGGTATAAGCATTACCAAATTGACAAAAGAAGTGGCGGCAAGCGAGATATATTCCATCCATCTCCAGAGCTGAAGGCAATCCAGCGCTGGATGGTCTCAGAGGTGTTTTCTAGTATTCCTGTCAGTCCATCAGCGATGGCTTATGAGCGGGGCTGCAGCATTAGAGATCACGCGGCATTTCACCTAAAGTCAAATTATTTTACGAAGCTTGATTTCTCTGATTTCTTTCCATCTATTAAGATTGACTGGGTGAGGCGGTTTTTATATGAAAGTTTTCCTGATTATGACAATGAAACGATAGTTTCCATTGCGCGTTTGGCTTGTAGGTGGGGGGGGGCTGGGATGCCGTTGGCGCTCAGCATTGGTGCCCCGTCCTCGCCTGCTCTCTCGAACAGGATGATGTTCGCTCTGGATGGCGCGCTGTCTGATGCTGCTTCTGCGAGTAATGTCATTTACAGCAGATACGCGGATGATATTTATTTTTCGAGCTCTATGGCAAATACGCTTCAGGCCTTCGAGAGGCAGGCGCGCAAAATTATTCTAGAAGTTGCACCAGAACTTCGTTTGAATGAACGGAAAACCTTGCGTACTTCAAGGAGAACAAAGGTCTTGGTAAGCGGTGTTGGTATAACTCCCGCGCGCAATCTCTCTGTGGGCAGAGAACTTAAGCGGAGTATAAAAACTCGAATATTCCTTTGGTCAACAGGAAAGTTGCCTCTAGAGGATGTGTCTGCATTGCGGGGGGTGCTAAGTTTTGTCAATGATGTTGAGCCTGGGTTTTTGGCTCTTCTTAAAAGAAAATTTGGCGAAGAGTTGATTGTCCGCTTATTGGCGGGAAGTTCTGCGCAGACTGAAATCGGCGCAAGGTGAGATTTCGATAAGAGTTTGATCTATATCGCAAGTGGCACGGATGCAATTCTTCTGGCTACTAATGAATGTCATGATGAGGCACGACGCCTCAATGGCATCGCCATGCTGGATCCCGGCCTTCGCCGGGATGCCGGCGGTGGGTTCGTCGGGAGAGGCGGCGGTTGCAGGAAGCATCGTCGGCAGCCGTACCCTCACCCCGGCCCTCTCCCGGGGGGAGAGGGAGAAGAGCAGGGTGGCTTGGCGTCACCCCCGCCGCATCCACCACAGAAACACTGCAAGCAGAACGCCGAGGGCGAGCGCGACCTTCAGCACGGCGCCGAAGCGGGTTTTCTGGCCGGGCAGGGCGTCGCGGTCGTGGTCGCCGTAGAAGAGGCGGGCGCGGATCGCCTTGGGATCGAGGTTCTTGCGGTCCTGCAGCGCGAGGCGCACTTCGACGTAGGTGTCGTGCGGGAAGCTGTAGGCGTGGGATTCGCGGCCGATCCACGCCGCTTCCGGCGATGCGCCCACGTTCACCACGCTCTCGCCCATGTATTCGGTGTGGATGCCGATCGTGCCGAGGGTGATCGGGATCGCGCAGGGGTCGCGGGCTTCGGGGCATTCGATGCCGACATCGATGATGGCTTCGCCCTTGTTCTCCGGGTCGGGCCACGCGGCGGCGTAGTCGATCAACAGGGTCACCGGGCCCTGGCTGGCGTCGTATTTGAAACTGCCGACCTCGAGGCGGCTGAAGTCCTTGGCCTGCGCCTGGATCTCGGGCCCGGTCCAGGTCTGGTCGGTGATCACGTTCAGCGGTTTCGCCGGGTCTTCGCTTTCCAGCGGCATCGGCAGGGCGCTGGATTGCGCGGAGGCCGCGAACGGCAGGGTGCAGGCGGCGGCGAACAGGCAGGCCAGCAGGCGGGCGCGACGGAGCGGTGCGGTCATGGCGATGGCATCGGACAGAGGAAGAGGGAGGGCACGGCGAGGCTCATTCGACCACCCGCCAGCCGCCGGGGCCGTCGAACAGCGTCGCCCGCGTGCGGATCGATTCGGTCTCTTCCTTGACCGGAGGAAAACTCGCGAGGTAGGTGAGGTCGCAGACGTAGACCCGCTGCTGCCCGGTGCAGTCGTGCAGGGTGACGTGATGCAGACGGATATCGAAACGGATCGCGCGGAACGCGCCTGCGGACCCCAAGTCGATGCGGATGCCGCCACGCTCGTTGCGGTGCTCGAAATAATCGCGCAGCGCACCCTCGACATCGCCATGGGCGGGCGGCCCGTCCTGCGGGCCGCAACCGATCAGCGCGGTCGCCAGCAGGGCCGTCGCCAGCCGTCGCGCCGGCCAGATCATGCTCGTCCGCATCGCATTCGTCCGCATCGCATCCCCGGTGCGCTGTGGTGAAGGCGGGAGCATAGCCGAGCGTGGGCGCGATTGTCGCGGCGCGGACCGTGATGCCTGGCGTCGCGCCTGCGGGGCTGCTTGAATCGCGTGGATGCCGGTGTCGCGAACCGCGCTTACGGCTGGTACGTCACCGTCAGCGTCGCCGTCGTGCCGTTGCCGATCCAGAGGTAATTCGTCGCGGTCTGGTCGGCGCTGAAGCGCAGTCGCAGTTGGGTGCGACCGGTGCGGTTCACGGCGCCCAGGCCGTTGGCGGCGAACAGGGTGCTGGTCTGGGTGCCGCCGGTGAACAGCAGCAGTTGCGCGACGGCGTTCGCGGTCGTGGTCGCGGCCCAGTCGCCGGTCTCGAGGGGGCAGGCGCCGATGCACCCGCTGTTCGCGTCGATCACGAGCGTGTTGCCGGCGGGGTTGCTCCAGGGATCGCCCGAGGCGCTGCGGTAGGTCACGGTCAACGTGGCGGAGAGCACGGTCGCGCCGTCCGGCAGCGAGGCGGTGTCGAACGACAGCAGCGTGCGGTTGAACTTGCCGTCGGTGCCGCGGCCGATCGCCAGACCGAGGCTGGATTCGAGCGTGCCCACGGCCGGCGCAGCGCCGCCGGACGCGGCCTTCACGTAGCCGTCGTTGGCGTTCTCGTTCTGGAAACTCACGGTGACCGGCGTGCCGCCGCCACCGCCGGTGCCGCCGCTGACGGTGACGTTCACCTGCGGCGAGGTGCCGGTGTTGCCGGCCAGATCCACCGCACGGGCGGTCAGGACATGGCCGCCGTTGGTCGCCGTGGTGCTGTTCCAGGCGAAGCCGTAGGGCGCGGTCGCGTCGCTGCCCAGCAGCGCGCCGTCGAGCAGGAATTCCACGCGTTCGATGCCGATGTCGTCGTTGGCGGAGGCCGCGATGTTGACCGTGCCGCTGACCGTCGCGCCATTCGCGGGCGCGGTGATCGACGCGGTCGGCGGCATGCCGTCGAGGTTGTCCAGGCCGAAGAAGCGCGCGATGTGGTAGCTGGAGCACAGGTTCACGTCGAGGATGTACGCGCCTGCGGTGCCGCACTGGGTTGCCCCGGTGCCGGGATCGACCGGCGTACCGTGGCCCATGCCGGTGATCGTCCAGGTTTCGACGCGGGCCACGCCCGCCGCATCCTTGTACACGCGATGCGGATAGCCGCCGATGGTGTCGCTCACGTCCGCGGTCTGGTCGATGCCGTGCACGTTCGTCCACTGGTCCATGCTTTCGGCGAGATTCATCGGTCGCACCGTGTAATCGGCGTCGCCGTGCCAGATCGAGACGATCGGCCGTTGACCGCTCCAGGCGAAGGCGGCGCGCACCTTGTCGCCCCACTGCGACGGCGTGAGATCGGTGCCCGGGTTCATGCAGCTGAAGGCGGCGGTCTGTCCGGTGCCGCAGCGATAGGGAATGCCGGACAGGATCGCGCCGCCGGCGAAGACATCCGGATATGTCGCGAGCATCACCGCGGTCATCGCGCCGCCGGCCGAGAGGCCGGTGATGTACACGCGCGAGGCGGCGATGCCGTGATCGGCGATCATGCGGTCGACCATCTGCTTGATCGACAGCGCCTCGCCCTGGCCGCGCGCGATGTCGCCACTCTCGAACCAGTTGAAGCAGGTCGCGCTGTTGTTGGCGCTCTGCTGCTGCGGCAACAGCAGCGCGAAACGGTAGCGGTCGGCGAACAACTGCCAGCCGGTTTCGGCGTCGTAGTTCGCGGCGCTCTGCGCGCAGCCGTGCAGGGCGACCACCAGCGGCGCGCCCGCGGGCAGCGCCGTGGGCACATGCTTGAACATGCGCAGATTGCCCGGGTTGCTGCCGAAACCGGTGACTTCGGTCTGCGCGAACGCGGGTGTGACCCCGGCGGTGCAGAGCAGCGTCAACATCGCGCACGCGGCGCGCAGGAACGGACGGGCGGCGATGCGGGACATGGGTGGCGTCTCCGGCGGGGGGATGCCGGCAGTGGGCCACAGCGTGCGCGGCGACGACACTGGCCGATGGGGCAAGCTGCGGCGCAGCAAAATCGTCCGGCAGCGGCTCAGTTGTCGCGGGAGAGGCGGTCTTCCTCGCGATCGTCCTCGCGCTCCTGCGGCGCGAGCCACCAGCGCGCGCCGCTGGTCGGCGGCGCGAGCGGTGCGTGCTCGCGGTATTCCAGCGCATCGAGTCGGGGGCCCCCTCCCCGCGCGGGCGCGTTACACCGGTCGGTCAGCCGCCGCCCCCCCTACCCGCACAGCGCGGCGGCCC
>JAYRTK010000244.1:0-5324 GCA_041919595.1 Lysobacteraceae bacterium | reverse complement strand
ACCATGCCCCAGCTTTCCGCCGGTGTGCGCTCCGCAGGCGCGATGTTCCGCGCCGCGCTCGCCGAAGAATCCCCTTTGCAGGTGATTGGCGCGATCAACGCCAATCATGCATTGCTGGCGAAGCGCGCCGGCTATCGCGCGATCTATCTCTCGGGCGGCGGCGTCGCCGCCGGTTCGCTCGGTCTGCCCGACCTGGGCATCAACACGCTCGAAGACGTGCTGATCGACGTGCGCCGCATCACCGATGTCTGCGACCTGCCGCTGCTGGTCGACATCGATACCGGCTTCGGCCCCAGCGCCTTCAACATCGAGCGCACGATCAAGTCGCTGATCAAGGCCGGCGCCGCCGCCTGCCACATCGAGGACCAGGTCGGCGCCAAGCGCTGCGGCCATCGTCCCGGCAAGGAGATCGTGTCGCAGGGCGAAATGGTCGACCGCGTGAAGGCCGCGGCGGACGCGAAGACCGATCCCGACTTCTTCCTGATCGCGCGCACCGATGCGATCCAGGTCGACGGCGTGGACGCGGCGATCGAACGCGCCATCGCCTGCGTCGAGGCCGGCGCCGACGGCATCTTCGCCGAGGCCGCCTACGATCTCGACACCTATCGCCGCTTCGTCGATGCGGTGAAGGTACCGGTGCTGGCCAACATCACCGAATTCGGCAAGACCCCGCTGTTCAGCCGCGACGAACTGGCCACGGCCGGCGTCGCCATCCAGTTGTTTCCGCTGTCCGCGTTCCGCGCGATGAACAAGGCCGCCGAGAACGTGTACACGAGCATCCGCCGCGACGGCCACCAGAAGGCGGTGGTCGACACGATGCAGACGCGCGAGGAACTCTACGACCGCATCGGCTACCACGCGTTCGAAGGGAAACTCGACGCGCTGTTCGCCGCGAAAAAATGACGCAGAAGACACGAGACGAAAGGACAGAACCATGAGCGATTCCCAGCCAACGCTTCCCAAAGCCAAAAAATCCGTCGCGCTGAGCGGCACCGCCGCCGGCAACACCGCGCTGTGCACCGTCGGTCGCAGCGGCAACGACCTGCATTACCGCGGCTACGACATCCACGACCTCGCGACGAAATCGACCTTCGAGGAAGTCGCGCACCTGCTGGTGCATGGCGCGCTGCCGACCGCTTCGCAGCTCAAGGCATATCGCACCAAGCTCAAGCGGCTGCGTGGCCTGCCGGCGATCGTCCAGGAGGCGCTGGAACTGGTGCCGGCCAACGCGCATCCGATGGACGTGATGCGCACCGGCTGCTCGGTGCTGGGCACGGTGCTGCCGGAGCGCGAGGGCCATCCCGCCAGCGAAGCCCGCGACATCGCGGACCGTCTGATCGCCAGCTTCGGTTCGATGCTCCTGTACTGGTGGCATTTCACCCGCAACGGCCGCCGCATCGATTGCGAAACCGACGACGACTCGGTCGCCGCGCACTTCCTGCACCTGCTGCACGGCGAGCCGCCGAGCGAACTGCATGCGAACGCGCTGGACAAGTCGCTGATCCTGTACGCCGAGCACGAGTTCAATGCATCGACGTTCACCGCCCGCGTGATCGCCGGTACCGGCAGCGACCTGCATTCCTGCATCACTGGCGCGATCGGCGCGCTGCGCGGTCCGAAGCACGGCGGCGCGAACGAAGTGGCGATGGACATCATCAGCCGCTACGGCAGCGCCGACGAGGCCGAAGCCGACATCCGCGCGCGGATGGAACGCAAGGAGATCGTGATCGGCTTCGGTCATCCGGTCTACACCATCGGCGATCCGCGCAATCCGATCATCAAGGCGATCTCGAAGACGCTGTGCGAAAGCGGCGGCAACCGGATGCTGTTCGACGTGTCGGAACGCATCGAAACGCTGATGATGGACACCAAGAAGATGTTCCCGAACCTCGACTGGTACAGCGCGTCGGCCTATCACATGATGGGCATCCCGACGCCGATGTTCACCCCGCTGTTCGTGATCGCGCGCACCACCGGCTGGAGCGCGCACGTGATCGAACAGCGCGAGGACGGCAAGATCATCCGCCCCAGCGCGAACTACACCGGCCCGGAAGATCGCGCCTACGTGTCGATCGAACATCGCTGATCGCGCGTATCCGCGCGAGCGGATCCCGCGAGCGCGGACGAACGGGCGTCGCCGAAAGGCCGACGCCCGTTTCGTTTCGGATGGCGACATCGTGGACGATTTCACGCTACGACCAAAGTCGCACCCGCGTCGTCTTGCGGAACGTGCCATCCGATGCCACCGTGAAGGCACCTGAAAAGCGCGGGTAGCCCTTTGGGGGAGGGCGACCATGATGAGCGGTGCGATCTACCTCAAGACAGGGGCAGGACGCTCGGAAATCGATACGCGTGCACGGAAACTTTCGCCGGCGTTGCGGCTGGTGCTGCTGCTGGTCGACGGGCGTCGCACGGGCCCGGAACTGGTGCGACTGGCGGCCGATCTGCATGCGCCGGGCGATGCCCTCGACAGTCTGATGAAGCTCGGCCTGATCGAGGCCGCGGGCACCCTCGCCGACACTGGTGCCGCCCCCTACGCCGAACCGCAGGCCGCGAAGGCCGAGCGCTTCCGGTTGCTGTACGGCCTGATGTCCGAATCCGTGAACCAGTATCTCGGGCTGCGCGGCTACTTCATGCAGCTGAAGATCGAGCGCTGCGCCGATGCCGATGCGCTGGCGACACTGTTGCCGCAGTTGTCGGACGCGATCGCCAAGGCCAAGGACGAGACGGTCCGCGGGCAATGGGAGCGGGGGGTGCGTCATGCGCTGGGTGAAGACTGATCGGTCCTGCGCGCCGCCCATCGTCGCGCGCACGGGCCCGCCGTGCGTGCGAATCCGGCACGGTCGCGTAGTCTATGCGGATGTTCCACGCGCAAGCTCCGACGGATGGATAGTTCCTGGCTGATTCCCGCCGAACAATGGGGCGAGCACGCATTCGTCGCCCTGATCGCCGCCGCGGTCACCGCGCTGGTGGTCGTGATCCACTACGAGGGACTGCACTGGCTGGCGCGACGATTCTCGGGGCGCGCGCCGACGCGCAGCCGCGGCGCGATGCTGCGGATCATGTTCGCGCTGCTGGGCCTGCACATCGTCGAGATCTGGTGCTACGGCATCACCTACTGGCTGTTGCTGAAGGTGCCGGGCACCGGTTTCGTGCATGGCGAGCACGGCCTCGACAACCTGTTCGATGCGATCTACCTCTCGGCCACCACCTACAGCACGCTGGGGTTCGGCGATCTCGCGCCGGTGGGCGCGGTGCGGCTGGTCGCCGGGATGGAGGCGCTGACCGGATTCCTGCTGGTCACCTGGTCGGCCTCGTTCACTTATCTGGAGATGTCCCGCTACTGGCGTCGCGAGACCTGAGTCCATGGCGTCCGGTTCCGATGACGATGACCACAGGAAGGACGGAATGAAGGACGAGCTCTACATCAGCACCGATGTCGAGACCGATGGTCCGATTCCCGGGCCGCATTCGATGCTGAGCCTCGGCTCGGCGGCGTACACCGCCGACAAGCGCCTGCTGTCGACGTTCGCGGTCAATCTGGAAACGCTGGAAGCGTCCGCGCCGGACCCGCGCACCGCCGAATGGTGGGCGACCCAGCCCGACGCCTGGGCCGCCTGTCGCCGCGATCCCGAGGCCCCCGCAACCGCGATGCCGCGCTATCGCGACTGGCTGCGCAGCCTGCCGGGCCGCCCGGTGTTCGTGGCGTATCCGGTGGGCTTCGACTTCATGTTCGTCCACTGGTACCTGATCCGCTTCGTCGGCGAGAGCCCGTTCGGCCATTCCGCGCTCGACATCAAGACACTGGCGATGGCGATGCTCGGCACCGGTTATCGCGATGCGGTCAAACGCAACATGCCGGCGCGCTGGTTCGACCCGATGCCGCACACCCATGTCGCGCTGGACGATGCGATCGAGCAGGGGGCGCTGTTCTGCAACATGCTGCGGGAGTTGCGCGGCGGTTGATCCGCACGCCGGGTCGCGCTGGTCCGTGGGTGGCCTCGCGAGTGGCCCCCGCGGGTCCGGACCGCCTGCGGGCGGCCCGGACGCCGATGCGAGGCCGGAACGGTCAGGCCAGACCTTCGTCCTTCAGCACCTTCTGCACCGCAGGATCGGCTTCGATCCGCGCCGCGAACGCGGCCAACCGGTCGAGGCCCGAGAGATCGACGCCGGTGCCGCGGGCCCAGCGCCAGGTCACATACAGATAGGGATCGGCGACCGAACGCGTGCCGGCCAGCCACTCGCGGCCTTCCAGATGCGCGTCGGCACGCTCGAACAGGCTGCGCACCTTGGCGCGCGCCGCGTCCTTGGTCTTGTCGATGATCGTGGCGTCTTCGAGATAGGCGGTGCTGCCGAAGATCGGATGGAAGGCCGGGTGCACGTCGGAATTCGCGAACGCCAGCCAGCGGTTCACTTCGGCCCGGCCCCTGGGGCTGCCGTCGCCGGCGAGCCCGGCTTCCGGATGCAGGTCGGCCAGATAGTTCAGGATCGCGGCGTTCTGGGTGAGGACCCAGCCGTCGTGTTCGAGCGCGGGGACCGCGCCGGCCGGATTGACCGCGAGGAACTCGGGCGTCCTGCGATCTTCGCGGGTGACCTTGTGCGCTTCGTACGGCCGACCGATCCATTCCAGGACGATGTGGTCGGCCAGCGAGCAGGCGCCCGGCGAATAGAAGAGTTTCATGCGCGACTCCATTGGGGGGAGCGGCGAGGGTGGTGGTCGCGCGCGCGCGTCGCAATCGTGCCGGGTGGAACGCAGTGTCGTCCGCTGCGTTGCGCGCCCATCGCCCGATGCGAGGACAAAAAAAGAGCCGCCTTGCGGCGGCTTCTGAAAATGCGATTCCGGAATGGACCGGCAACGGCTCAGCCGCGACCGGGTTTGTCTTTCTGCGGCTTCAGCGACTGCACCTTGAGGAAGGTGTGGTCGCCGATGGTGGCCACCCGGTAGGCGTTGCGCCAACTGGGCTGGGCGATCGACAGGGCGGCGAAGTGGCTGGCGCCGGGGACGATCTCCTTGCGCTCGCCGGGCGGCAGTGCCCAGTTGCGCTCCGCATCGAGGGCGATGGTGACCGCCTGCGACCAGGCTTCGGCATTGCTCAGTTCGGTCCGCGGCGAGACGATCGTCGGGGCGAACTGCTTGCGGGCGGTGACGACTTCACACATCGAGTCGCCCCACAGCCCGCTGTCCTCCCGGCGCAGGGCCACTTCGGCCACGGCCTGCTGGCCGCGGACGGGCTGGTCACGCGCTTCGAGGTAGAGGGTGGTGCTGAGGCATAACGAGTCGGCGGCCGGAGGCGGCAACACCGAGGCGATCCAGAGGATCCATG
>JAYRTK010000243.1:0-5368 GCA_041919595.1 Lysobacteraceae bacterium | reverse complement strand
GCTTCAGCCGCGAGCTTTTTGTGTGACGGCAAATTGGCGACGGACGGTTTTGCGAGGAGAAGCTCGCGGCTGAAGCCGCTCCCACGAACAACGGCGAGGCGGACATGGCTTTGATTCCACACTTCATCGGTGGCGCATCCTTCGAACCGGCAGGCCGCCACGCCGATGTCTTCGACCCCGCCACCGGTGCGGTCACCGGGCGCGTGCCGCTGGCATCCGTCGACGACGTGCGCATCGCCGTCGACGCCGCCCAGGCCGCCTTCCCCGCCTGGGCCGCGACCACGCCGCTGAACCGTGCACGGGTAATGTTCCGGTTCAAGGAACTGCTGGAAAAACACGCCGGAGACCTCGCCGCGATCATCACCTCCGAACACGGCAAGGTGCTGTCCGACGCGAAGGGCGAAGTCACCCGCGGCCTGGAAGTCGTCGAATTCGCCTGCGGCATTCCGCATCTGCTCAAGGGCGAGCATTCGATGAACGTCGGCCGCGATGTCGATTCGTGGACCGAATACGCGCCACTGGGCGTGGTCGCCGGCATCACCCCGTTCAATTTCCCGGCGATGGTGCCGCTGTGGATGTTCCCGGTCGCCCTCGCCTGCGGCAACACCTTCATTCTCAAACCGTCCGAGCGCGATCCGTCGGCATCGATCTTCATGGCCGATCTGCTGAAGCAGGCCGGCCTGCCCGACGGTGTCTTCAACGTCGTCCATGGCGACAAGGTCGCGGTCGACGCACTGCTCGACGAGCCGCGGGTGCAGGCGATCAGTTTCGTCGGCTCCACGCCCATCGCCGAATACATCTATGCCCGAGGCAGCGCCAACGGCAAGCGCGTGCAGGCGCTGGGCGGCGCCAAGAACCACATGGTCGTGCTGCCCGACGCCGACCTCGACGGCGCGGTCTCCGCGCTGCTCGGTGCCGGTTACGGGTCCGCGGGCGAACGCTGCATGGCGATCTCGGTGGCGGTCTGCGTCGGAGATGCCACGGCCGATGCGCTGGTCGCGAAGCTCGCGCCCAAGGTCGCCGCGCTGCGGATCGGACCCGGTTGTCTCGATCCGGAAATGGGGCCGCTGGTCACCGGCGCGCATCGCGACAAGGTCCGCGGTTACGTCGATGCCGGCGTGGCCGAAGGCGCGACGCTCGTTGTCGACGGCCGTGGCCATGCGGTCGAAGGGCACGGCGATGGTTTCTTCCTGGGCGGCTGCCTGTTCGACCGCGTCACGCCGGAGATGACGATCTACCGCGAGGAGATCTTCGGCCCGGTGCTGTGCGTCGTGCGCGTGGCCGACTTCGACACCGCGCTGCGCCTGGTCAACGCACACGAATACGGCAACGGCACCGCGATCTTCACCCGCGACGGTGGCGCCGCGCGCGAGTTCGCGCATCGCGTGCAGGCCGGCATGGTCGGCGTGAACGTGCCGATTCCGGTGCCGATGGCCTTCCACAGCTTCGGCGGCTGGAAACGCTCGATCTTCGGCCCGCTGCACGTGCACGGCCCCGACGGCGTGCGTTTCTACACCCGGCTGAAGACGATCACCGCGCGCTGGCCGGACACCCACGCGGCCGAATTCGTCATGCCGACGATGAAATGATTTCGGGATGAAATGATTTTGCAGGAGGGCCTTCAGGTCCGAGTTCTTGGTTTCGATGCGTGTACGATGCAAAAAAGCTCGGGCCTGAAGGCTCTCCTGCGAGACGGCCATACGACACGATTCGCATGAAACCCGCCATCGTCCCCAAGAAAATCATGGTCCTGTCGGGCGCGGGTATCGTCCGACAGGGGCTGGCGGAAGCCTCCGACTGACATTCTTTCCGGTATCGCGCGTCCCGGCGAACGACGCGCGGCACGGACCCGGTGATGTCATGACTGAACGCAATGCTCCGATCAGCCCTGCGAACGCCCTCGACCCGAAGACCATCGATCAGGCCTTCACCCGCACCTCACCCTATGGCACACAGGTCGAACCGACGTATTCCGGTGCGCTGAGTTTCCTGCGCCGGAAGTACACCAAAGATCTGACCGGCGTCGATGTCGCCGTGGTCGGCGTGCCCTTCGACCTCGCCACCACCAACCGCCCGGGCACACGCCTCGGCCCGCGCGCGATCCGCGCCGCGTCGGCCTCGCTGGCCTGGTGCGCACCGTATGCCTGGGACTTCGATCCGTGCGAACGTCTGAGCGTGATCGACTGGGGCGACGTGCATTTCGATCACGGTCGACCGGAGCGCGTCCCCGACACCCTGCGCGAGGCGTTCCGCGGGTTCGCCGAAGCCGGCGTGGCCACGCTCGCGCTGGGCGGCGATCATTTCATCACCTACCCGATCCTGCAGGCGCTGCAGGCGATCCACGGCCCGCTGTCGCTGATCCATTTCGACGCGCACAGCGACACCTGGGAGGATCACGACGCACGGGTCGATCACGGGACGATGTTCTGGCATGCGGCGAAGCACGGGATCGTCGACCCCGCCCGCTCGATCCAGATCGGCATGCGCACGCTCAATCCCGAGTCCCACGGCTTCCGCGTGCTCGACGCGCGTTGGCTGCACACGCTCGGCATCGACGCCTGCATCGACGAAATCCGGCGGCGCGTCGGCGATACGCGCTGCTACGTCAGCTTCGACATCGATTTCCTCGATCCCGCGTTCGCACCGGGCACCGGCACGCCGGTGGTCGGCGGATTCAGCACCCATGACGCCCTGCGCCTCATCCGAGGCCTCACCGGACTGCAGATCGTGGGCATGGATGTGGTCGAAGTCTCGCCCCCGTTCGATCACGCCGACATCACCGCGCTGGCCGGAGCGTCGATCGCACAGGAGCTGCTGGCCGCGTACGCCAGCCGGTTCCCCGACCGGGCCTGATGCTCCGGACTTGATGTTCCGGACCTGACCCTGCCGGCAGGCGCCCCGTTGGTATTTTTGCTGCAGAATCCGTGAAGCGGAGAGACCGCTTCCCGGAGCACGCGCACGCCATGGCCCAGCCTCACGACGAGACCCGCACCGCGCAACGCATCTGTCCATTCTGCGAAGCCGCCTGCGGCCTGACCGTGCAACTGCGCGGGGCCGAGGTCGTCGCCGTCCGCGGCGATGGCGACGATGTTTTCAGCCGGGGCTACCTGTGTCCCAAGGGCGTGGCGCTGAAGGATCTGCACGACGATCCGGATCGCCTGCGCACGCCGATGATCCGCCGCGGTCGCGGTGAGGACGCACGCTGGGAGGCCTGCGGCTGGGAGGAGGCGTTCGCCGAGATCGAACGCCGGCTGCTGCCGCTGCTCGACGCCCACGGCCGCCAGAGCCTCGCGCTGAGTTTCGGCAATCCAATCGTGCACAAACTCGGACTGCAGCTGTACGTGCCGCGACTGGTGCGCGCCGCCGGCACGCCGAACGTGTTCAGCGCTTCGACGCTCGACCAGATGCCCAAGCACGTCGCCTGCGGGCTGATGTACGGGCACTGGCTGAGCATCCCGGTGCCCGACATCGAACGCACCGACCTGCTGATCGTGCTCGGCGCCAATCCGATCGCCAGCAACGGCAGCCTGTGGACCGTTCCGGATTTCCGCGGCAAGGCGCGCGCGCTGCGCGAACGCGGCGGCCGATTGATCGTGATCGACCCGCGTCGCAGCGAAACCGCCGACGTCGCCGACGAACATCACGCGATCCGCCCCGGCGGCGACGCCTTCCTGCTGCTCGGGATGCTGCAGCATCTGTTGGCGAGCGGATCACCGCGCCTCGGCCGTGCCGATGGTCTCGCGACCGGTCTGACCGAACTGCAGGATGCCGTGGCGGCGTTCACGCCCGAACGCATGGCCGAGGCGGCGGGCCTCGATGCGTCTGTGATCCGCCATCTCGCCGAAGCGCTGCGCGACCCACCGCGCGCCGCGCTGTACGGCCGCATCGGCACCTGCACTCAACCGTTCGGGACGCTGTGCAGTTGGCTGATCGAAGTGCTGAATCTCGTCACCGGACGCATCGATGCCGAAGGCGGCATGCGCTGGCCGCAGGCGCCTGCGTTCCAGGCCAACAGCACGGGCAGAGACGGACGCGGGCGCGGCGTGCTGATGGGACGCCGGCATTCCCGGGTGAGCGGCGCGCCGGAAGTGATGGGCGAATTTCCGATGGGCTGTCTCGCCGAGGAAATCGACACCCCCGACGACGACGTCGGGCCGAAGGTCCGCGCGCTGATCAGCATCGCCAGCAATCCCGTGCTGTCCGCACCGAACGGCGGCCGCCTCGCCGCCTCGCTCGATGGCCTGGACTTCATGCTCAGCCTCGACATCTATCTCAACGAAACCACGCGGCATGCCGACGTGATCCTGCCCGCGCTGTCGCCGCTGCAGGAACCGCATTACGACGTCGCATTCACGCAACTCGCCTGGACGCATGCTGCGCGTTTCAGTCCGCCGGTGCTGCCGCTGCCCGACGATGCCTGGCCGGAATGGCGCATCCTCATGCGCCTGTCGGCGATGCTGGAAGGTCATGACACCGTGTCCGCGGCGGATGTCGACGCCCGCGACGAAGAGGCGTTGAAGAAGGACCTCCAGGGCATGCTCGACGCCGCCGGTGTTCCAACGGAACAACTGACGGCACAGGTCGCGGCCCTGCTCCGGGCCAGCGCGCATCTCTCCGGCCCGGAACGCCAACTCGATCTTGCCCTGCGCGCCGGCCCCTGGGGGGATGGGTTCGGCACCCGACCCGACGGTCTGTCGCTGGCGAAGCTGCGCGCATCGCCGCACGGCATCGATTTCGGCCCACTGCAGGCACGACTGCCCGACGTGCTGCGCACGCCCGATGGCCGCATCCAGACCGCACCGCCAGCCTTGCTCGCCGATCTCGCCCGTGTCGAAGCGGCATTGTCGCAGTCCGACGCGCAGGCGCCGGGCGAAGGTCATCCGATGATCGTGATCGGCCGTCGTGATGTCCGCTCGAACAACAGCTGGATGCACAACCTGCCGACGCTGGCCAAGGGCCCCGAGCGCTGCCTCGCATTGATCCATCCGCAGGACGCCGCGGCCGCCAGCATCGCCGACGGCGCGCTGGCCTGCATGCGGGGCAGTGGTGGACGCGAAATCACGGTCCGTGTGAAATGCAGCGAGGACATGCGCCCCGGTGTGGTCAGCCTGCCCCACGGCTGGGGCCACGATCTGCCGGGCACGTCGCAGCGATTGGCCAGCGAACGGCCGGGCGCGAATCTCAACGCGTTGCTGGATGAAGGGTTACGGGATCCGATTTCCGGAACTTCGGTGTTGAGCGGTGTGGCAGTCAGATTGCGGCCGGTGCTTGAGTGAGGCTGGGCGAGCAGTGAGAGTAACCGCTTTCGAACGCCAGCGAGGCCAGTTGCTTTCCCGTTCCATGCAACAGCAACTGCAGAGCTTCCGCG
>JAYRTK010000242.1:0-5401 GCA_041919595.1 Lysobacteraceae bacterium | reverse complement strand
TCGCGCGGATGGCGGGCCACTTCGAGGCGCTGTGCCGCGCGATCGTGTCGACGCCGGAAGCGGCGGTGCGCGATCTGGGGTATCTGGGCGAGGAGGAGCGCCAGCGTCTGCTGGTGACGTTCAACGACACCGCGGCGGAGTACCCGAAGGACGTGTGCATCCACACGCTGTTCGAGGCGCGCGCACGCGCGCATCCGGATCGCGTGGCCGCGACCTGCGGTGCGGAATCGATGACCTACGCGGAACTGCTGTCGCGCAGCGAGTCGCTGGCGCTGTTCCTGCAGGCGCAGGGGGTCGGCCCGGATGTGCTGGTCGGCGTGTGCATGGAGCGCTCGCTGTCGCTGGTGGTCGCGCTGATGGGCGTGCTGCGTGCGGGCGGCGCCTACGTGCCGCTGGATCCGGCGTATCCGGAAGAGCGCCTCGCGCACATGATCGAGGACAGCGCGGCGCGCATCGTGTTGTCGCAGCAATCGCTGGAAGCACGCCTCTCCGCGCTGGCGCCCGCGGACACGCGGGTGGTGCCGCTGGACAGCGCATGGCCGCGGATCGCCGGCGCGAAGCCGAAGGGCAAGCGCGCGACGCTGCGGCGTGAGGTCGGGCCGGCGCATCTGGCCTATGTGATCTACACCTCGGGTTCGACCGGCAAGCCCAAGGGCGTCGCGATCGAACATCACAGCGCGGTGACCCTGATCCAGTGGGCGCAGGAGATCTACAGCGAGGAAGCCCTGTCGGGCATGCTGGCTTCGACGTCGATCTGCTTCGACCTGTCCGTCTACGAACTGTTCCTGACGCTCGCGAGCGGCGGTCGTCTGATCGTGGTCCAGAACGCGCTCGGCGTGCTCGATCTGCCGGAAGACGCCGGCGTGACGCTGATCAACACCGTCCCGTCGGCGATGGAGGAACTGGTGCGCCTGAACGCGATTCCGCGCTCGGTACGGACGGTGAATCTGGCCGGCGAACCGCTGTCGCCGGCGCTGGTCAACCGGATCTACGCACAGGGCGGCGTCGACAGGGTCTACGACCTGTACGGGCCGTCGGAAGACACGACCTATTCGACCTTCGTGCTGCGCCAGAAGGATGGCATGCAGACGATCGGTCGTCCGATCGCCAACACCCGCGTCTACATTCTCGATGCGGCCGGCCGGCCACAGCCGATCGGCGTGCCGGGCGAACTGCATCTCGCCGGTGATGGCCTGGCACGGTGCTATCTCAACCGTCCGGAACTGACGGCGGAGAAGTTCGTCGACAATCCGTTCGAGCCCGGCGGACGCATGTATCGCACCGGCGATCTCGCGCGCTGGCTCGACGACGGCAACCTCCAGTATCTCGGCCGCATCGACACGCAGGTGAAGATCCGCGGGTTCCGGATCGAGACCGGGGAGATCGAAGCGCGGCTGCTCGAACATCCGGAGATCGACGAAGCGGTGGTGATCGCGCAGGGCGAAGGCGCCGGCAAGCGGCTGGTGGCGTTCTACCGGGCGAAGGCCGATCGGGCGGACGCGGCGGTCGAACTGCCGCAGGACGCCCTGGTCGCGCATCTGGCCCAGCGCCTGCCGGAATACATGGTGCCGGCGGCGTTCGTCGGGCTGGCCGCCATTCCGCTGAATCCCAACGGCAAGATCGATCGCCGCGCGCTGTCGCGGATGGATGTCGCGTTCGGCTCGCGTCAGGCCTACGTCGCCCCGCGCGACGACGCCGAACGCGCGCTGGTCGCGATCTGGTCGGACGTGCTGGCGCTCGCGCCGGAATCGATCGGCGTGTACGACAGCTTCTTCGAACTCGGCGGTCATTCGCTGTCGGCGGTGCGGCTGATGGCGCGGGTCAACCGCGAATTCGGCCAGTTGCTGTCGCTGGCGACCCTGTTCACCGCACCGCACGTCGCGGCGCTGGTGCAACGGCTGTCGGGCGGCGACGCCTCCGTTTCCGGCATCCTCGTGCCGATCCAGCCGCAGGGCGATCGGCCGCCGCTGTTCGGCATTCCCGGCGTCGGTGGCAACGTGCTGTCGTTGCGGCCGCTGGCGATGGCGCTCGGCGAAGCGCAACCGTTCTACGGCCTGCAGGCCGTCGGACTGGACGGGCGCGAGACGCCGCTGTCGAGCGTCGAGGAGACCGCGCGCGCGAACATCGAGGCGATGCGCGCGCGTCAGCCGATCGGCCCCTACCGCCTGGTCGGCCATTCCTACGGCGGCGTGATCGCCTTCGAGATGGCGCGTCAGTTGCAGGCGCAGGGCGAACGGGTCGCATCGCTGACGCTGCTGGACTCGCGCCCCCTGCCGGACGCGACCGAAGGCGGTGGCGGAACCGACGACGCGGGCGACCTGCGCGAGGCCTGCGAGGCGCTCGCGCGGATGCACGGCGCCGATGTCGTTCTCGATGCCGAGCGTCTGCGGGTGTCGTCGCATGGCGAGCGGATCGCCGACGTGGTGGAGGCGATCAACGCCCGCGGCATCGACGTGGACGTCCGCCAGTTCTCCGATTTCTACGAGGTCTTCCGCGCCAATCTCCGCAGCTATCGCGCCTACCGGCCACGCCGGCTTGCGCGACGGTTGCAAGCCACCCTGTATCGCGCCGTGCCGGCCGGTACGGCCGATGGATCGATGGCGGACTATGGCTGGAGCCGGCTGCTGCGGGGTCCGCTGGTCGTTCACGACATCGATGCGGGGCACTTCTCGATCCTCGAAGCGCCACACATCGACGGCGTCGCGCACGCACTGGCGGCGGAGGCCGGAGAAGACCATGACTGAGCGATGCAGGCATGCGACCGAGCGCGGCCGGAGTCGCCGCGCACCGATGCCCGGGTCCGCATCCCGCCGTGGAGGCCCGGGCGCCTCCGCGAACCACGCAATACCGAACTGGAGCGTTCAATGCTGACTGCGGAAAGACTCAAGACGATCGCGAAACTCGCGGCACCGATCACCATCGCCATGAGTTCCACCATGGTCATGTCGCTGATCGATCTGGCGATGGTCGGCACGCTCGGAAGCGCGTCGGTCGCGGCGGTGGGCCTCGCAGGCTTCTGCAGCACGCTGGTGTTCGCCTTCATGTACGGGCTGGCGCCGGCAGTGCAGGGCTTCGTGGCGCGCCGCCGCGGCGAAGGTTCGGACGAGCCGAAATGCATCCCGCTGAACGCAGCGCTGGTGATCGCGGTCGTGGCCGGGATCCCGTTGACCCTGCTGTGCCATTTCGTCACGCCATTCTTCTTCTCGCTGCTGTCATCGGATCCGGAAGTGACGAGGATCGGCGTGCCGTTCCTGCAGATCCTCTATCTGGCGATCATCCCGGTCGGCATCATCGGCGCGTTCCGCGGGTTCTGGTCCGGCATGGAGCGGCCCGCGATCTACATGGGCATCGTGATCTTCATGGATGCCCTCAACATCCTGCTGAACTACATCTTCATCTTCGGCAATTTCGGCGCCCCGGCGCTGGGCGCCACCGGCGCCGCGATCGGTACCGCATCGGCGCTGTTCGCGGGCATGCTGATCCACGCCGCGGTCGGATTCCTGCGCCTGCGCAAGGACGGATTCCTGGATTTCGGCCCGGCGATGGCGCTGATCGGCCGCGTGTTCAAGCTGGGACTGCCGGCGACCATGCAGGAATTCTTCTATTCCGCCGGCTACATCGTGTTCTTCTGGATGATCGGCATGGTCGGCACGGTGGAACTGGCGGCGGCGAACGTGCTGGTCCGGGTCACCATGATCCTGGTGCTGATCGCGATGTCGCTGGGCAACGCCTCGGCGACGCTGGTGTCGAAATCGGTCGGCGAGAAGGATCTGGCGGGCGCGGAGCAGTGGGGCTGGGACGTCGCCAAGCTGGGCGTGGTCGGCATCACCCTGCTTTCCCTGCCGCTGCTGATCTGGCCGGAATGGTTCCTGTCGATCTTCGTCAACGATCCGCACACCATCGCCACCGCGACGGTGCCGCTGCAGATGCTCGCGGCCACGACCGGTCTGGGCAGCCTCATCTACATCCTCGCCTACACCCTGGTCAGCGTCGGCGACGGCAACCGGGTGATGCTGGTGTCGTTCACGACCCAGTGGTTCATCTTCCTGCCCGCGGTGTGGGTGGTCGGTCCCTATCTCAACCACGGCCTGCTCGAAATCTGGATCGTGCAGATGGTCTACGGATTCTTCGCCACCGCGCTGATCGTCGCGATCTGGATGGACGGGCGATGGAAGAAAATCACGATTTGAGTCCCCGCGATGCCGGGATCGTCAGCATGAACAATCAAGGGAGTCAGCGATGAACAAGCGAGGGACGGCGTTCTACCACAAGCTCTTCGGGGAGAAGAAGCTGCGGGCCGTATACCATCCGTCGGATTTTCTCGACTACGCGTTCATGGTCGCGGCGACCGCGGGCGTCGTCGTTCTCGCCTATGGCTGGCGCAGTCCGATGGGGATCGCGGGATTGCTCCTGTGCACGATCTCGCTGCTGAGCTTCATCCGCCGGCATGGCATCGAACTGAAGGTGCCGCTGCTGCTGCGCAGGCCGCAGGAGCTGGTCTACACCGTCGTCTACAAGCTGCACAACCTGCGCTGGCATTACGTGGCCGCGCTGGGTCTGCTGCTGCTGCAGTGCTGGCTGGTCAAGCTGACGCCATCGTGGCCGCATCACCTCGAACTCGCGAAGAAGATCGCCTTCGGCCTGTTTTACCTGCATGTCGCCCTGATGGTCGTCTATCGCACGGTGATCCTGGTCGATCATCTGCGCAAGCGCGAACTCGTGCGCGAAGTCCTGATGCAGACGGCCTGGAAGAAGGTGGTCAACGAAAACACCAGCGTGACGATGGAGATCCTGCATGCCTACTGCACGGGGCTGCTCACCCATCTGACCCTGATCGCGCCCTGGTATCTGGTCATCAGTTTCGCGGATTTCTCGCTGTTGTTCGCGCCGGTGATGTGCGTACTCGGAGCGGTGATCCAGATGCGCTGGTTCCGCGTGCACAATTCATGGTTCTATCGCGACCACTGGCTGGGTCACAACTGCGAGTTCGACTTCGTCTATCTGCATGGGCCGCACCACGATGCGATCCCGTCCGGCCTGATCGGCGTCGCCGGCAACGGTTATCTGGAGGGCGTGCTCCGGCATGTGCTGGCGGTGCCGCAGCCGTTCCATCATCCGCTGATCTCGTTCCTGATCAATACCTACGAGGTCAAGAACGATATCGATCTTCACCAGTACATTCCCGGCATCTACCCGAGGCTGACGAAGCGGATGATCGCGCTCACCCAGCATTCGTCCCACCACTACGGGCGTCTCGAGCCCTACGGGCTGGGCATGAAGGTGGATCAGCCCTGGGTCAGCGACGAACTGCGCGCGGCGTTCAAGGCGTTTCCCGACGAGGTCACCAATTCGGCCAAGCTCGACGAAGAGCTGACCGGCTTCCAGTGGGACAACCCGACGC
>JAYRTK010000241.1:0-5435 GCA_041919595.1 Lysobacteraceae bacterium | reverse complement strand
CCGCTTCGAATTCGAATACGAATGGGACGGCGACGACCTGCATTTCAACCGCTCCGGCGTCGACGGCAAGATCGCGCTGAAGCCCAAGGAACTGCACGTCACCGCCAAGCTCGGCTTCCTGGTGTCGGCCTTCAAGGGCCCGATCGAGCACGAAATCAAGCGTGTGCTCGACGAACGCTTCACCTGACGCGGAGGCGTCGCCTCAGCGGTTGCGGATGCGCCGCGCCGCCGCCGGCGGATGCGCATCCGGCAGCGGCTCGAACGGGCGCGGATGCCCGGCGAACAGACGCCGCGAGACCTCGCGCTCGCTGCGCTCGATGTCGGCGATGAAATCGGCCACGCTGTCGAGTTCGGCATAAGCGCCGAAACCGCGCTCCAGGAACGTCTGCAGTTCGCCGAAGCCCGCCGCACGTGCCGGGCCGCGCAGCATGCCGAGCAGGGTCGCCACACCCCGGGTCCGCAGGGCGTGCCCCAGACCGTAGCCGGCGACCTTGATCAGATCGATCTGATGCGCGCGCAGCCGCGGCATCCCGACCTCGCGATAGGCGCGGGCGTAGAGGTCGTCGTCGAGCGTCGTCCGGCGCGGTGCGAGCCGTTGCAGCACCTCGGCCATGCGCAGGTCGAAGGCATGACTGAGCGCCCCCAGCTCGATCGCATCGACCAGGGTCTCGACCAGAGCCTGCGGCATCAACCGCAGCATCATCGGCGCCACCCGGGCGATATCGGCATCGCGACGACTGAAATCGCGATCGCCATAGAGATCGGTCAGGAAGAACTCCGCCGCCGGCCGGCGCTTGGGATCCTGCATGAACCCCTCGAAGCTCGCCGACAGGCGCGCCGCCTGCCAGCGGCGGATTTCCGGCAGCCAGCGCAGGCGATTGCGCGGCTCCTGCTCGGGGTCGTGCACGGCGCGATGCCAGGCCAGACGGCGCATCAGCGCAGCGCCGAGAGCACGCTTGTCGAGTCTGCGCCGCCCGTGCGCCGGATCGGGAGTGACGATCTTCATCCGTCTGGATGATGGGTTCCGCAAGCCGTCCGGACAAGGGCCGGCAACCCTGGGCCGACAATCGATCGCGCTTGATGCGTATCGCACCGATCATCATTGCGACCTCCGCTGCGATTGTCGCTCAGAGCACCGGCCGCGCATTGATTCGGCCATCGAATCAATGGCTTGGCCGATGCCCGACCGACACGGTGTGCGCATGCGCACGCATCGGACCATCGGACGAGCGCCGCCTGCAACCCTTTCGGCTACACTCGGGAGGTTCCCTTCGTAGCCTCTGCATGCTCTCACTCCACGCCGCCAAGCGGCCGGTCCGGTCCGGACCCGGCAAGCGCAAGCCCGCCGCCCGTACTCCCGCGCCCTCCGGCGCGCGCATCGGTCTGGCCATCGCCGGTGGCGGTCCGATCGGCGCCATGTACGAGCTGGGCGCCCTGCGCGCACTCGACGATGCCCTCGACGGCATCGATCTGACCCGGATGGATTGCTACGTCGGCGTCAGCAGCGGCGCGTTTCTCGCCGCCGGACTGGTCAACCGCATGACCACCACCGAGATGTTCCGGATCTTCATCACCGGCGACAGCGACGACGTGCAGTTCCGGCCGGAGACCTTCCTGCGTCCCGCGCTGTTCGAATACATGCGCCGCGCCTCGGCCCTGCCCCGGTTGACCCTGGAGTGGTGGACCAGCCTGCTCAGCCCGCGCGACTCGCGGATCTCGGACCTGATGATCCGTTTCGGCAGCCTGGTGCCCACCGGACTCTTCGACAATTCCGAAGTCGAGCGTTTCCTGCGCGAAACCTTCTCGCGCCGCGGTCGCAGCAACGATTTCAGGGACCTCGACCGCGAGCTGTACGTGATCGCGGTCGATCTGGACAGCGGCGAAGCGATACGTTTCGGCGCCGGCGACCGGAAGGACATCCCGATCTCCAAGGCCGTCCAGGCCAGCGCCGCCCTGCCCGGGCTGTATCCGCCGGTCGAAGTGCGCGGCCGCCACTACGTCGACGGCGCCCTGCGCCGGACCATGCACGCCTCGGTGCTGCTCGAACGCGGCATCGACCTGCTGATCGGCATCAATCCGCTGGTGCCGTTCGACTCGACCCAGGTCGACAGCGACGCCGGCCGCCGCGGCGATGTCGACCCGCACCGGATCTGGCAGGGCGGCCTGCCGGCGGTGATGTCGCAGACCTTCCGCACGCTTCTCCAGTCGCGGATGCAGGTCGGTCTGGCCAAATACGCCCAGCAGTACCCGGGTATCGACCAGCTGATCTTCGAACCGAACTCGAACGACGGCGAAATGTTCTTCACCAACGCCTTCAGCTTCGCCAACCGTCGTCGGGTCTGCCAGCTGGGCTATCGCAACACGCTGCAGGATCTGCGTCATCGCGCCGAAGCCCTGCGCCCGGTGCTGGCCGCGCACGGCATCCGCCTGCGAGAGGACGTCCTGCAGGACCGTCACCGTACCGTGCTGAGCGGGCTCGACGCGGCCCCGCCGCGCAGCACCGAAACCACCGCCCGCCTGCGCCGCGCGCTGGACGACACCGAACAACTGCTGCGCCGTCGTCGCGGCTGACGTCGGTGCAACCGCCACGCCGACCGGCGTGGACTTCCCGGCAAGGTCGGTACCGCGATGCCGGAGCGGGGCGCCATTCCTTGTGTGAATACTCTAGACAGAGGCCGCATTCTGCAGCGCAATCGATCACGCGCCCGCTGGGAGGGCATATGGCCAAGTTCAAGAAGACCACCGCCAGGAAGACCACCGCCAAGGCCTCCGCGGCCACCACCGCCGCCGATGCCGAGCGCCTGTCGAAGAGCCTCAGCGAATCGGCGCAACAGATCTGGCTGGCCGGCGTCGGCGCCTTCTCGCGCGCGCAGGCCGAGGGCACCAAGTTGTTCGAAGGCCTGGTCAAGGAAGGCATGGGTCTGGAGCAGACCGTGCGCAAGTTCGCCGGCGGCCGCGCCGAAGTCGTCCGCGATGTGGTCGAAAACCGCGTCGGTCAGGCCCGCGAACGTGCCACCGACACCTGGGACAAGCTGGAAAAGGTCTTCGAGGACCGCGTCCAGCGCGCCTTGGTCAAGCTCGGCGTGCCGAGCCGCGAGGATCTCAACGATCTCAGCAGTCGCGTCGAAGCCCTGACCGCCGAACTGCGCCGGCAGGGCGGCAAGCCCGCCGCCGCGCCGCGCAAGGCCGCGAAAAAGGCCGCCGCCAAGGCGCCTGCCAAGCGCGCCCGCAAGACCAGGCCGACCGCTTCGAGCGGCGAATGATCCACCGGAGCTGAACACCGGCGGGACGGCAAACGATTCCATCACACGTCCCGCCCGCGCCTCTGATAGCGTCGCTCCTGCAGTCCCGTTTCTCTCTCGCGTCGCGCAAGCGACGCACCCATTGGCGGCTCCGGCCGCTTTTACACCCGCCGACCGGCAACGAAGACCGTAGCTCCCCTCCCCTCACGGCTTCAGGTAGGCGGGTTTCTTTTTGCCTGTCGTCCGGGCATCGACAGAAATCACCGCACCGGAACCGACAACACGAAAGGCGGCCGTTTGGCCGCCTTTCGTGTCTCTGCAGGTACCGTGCGCGGCCCTGCCGGTCCGTGAACTACCAGTGCACGCCGCGCATCAGCGCCGCGAACGCGATCTGCTCCTGGCTGGGCTGATCTTCCTTCAGCGCCTTCTTGTCGCCCTTGGCCGCCGCGGAATCCGGGAACAGCTCGAACGCCGTGCTCATGATCACTTCGTAGGCCTTCGGTGCCACCGCGTTGAGCAGCGCCGAGAAGATGCCGAGACGTGTCGCGATGCGGCTGGGCTTCTCGATGATGCCCTTCACGACCATGTCCGCGGCCTCGTCCGGACTCAGCGTGGGCACGCTTTCGTACATTTTCGTCGGCGCGATCATCGGCGTGCGCACCAGCGGCATGTTGATCGTGGTGAAGCTGATGCCCTTGCCGGACAACTCGCCCTGCGCGCAGCGGCTGAAGGCATCCAGCGCGGCCTTCGAGGCCACGTAGGCCGAAAAGCGCGGGGAACTGGCCAGCACGCCGATCGAGCTGATGTTGATGATGTGGCCCTTGCGGCGCTGGATCATCGTCGGCATGAACCCCATGATCAGACGCAGGCAACCGAAGTAGTTGAGCTGCATCGTGCGTTCGAAATCGTGAAAGCGGTCGTAGCTCAACTCGATCGAACGACGGATCGAACGCCCGGCGTTGTTGATCAGGATGTCGACGTGACCGTGTTCCTTGAGAACGGTGGCGACCAGACGGTCGCAGTCGGCCATGTCGGACAGATCGGCGGTATAGGCGAACACCTTGCCGCCCTTGGCCTTCATCTCGTCGCGGGCCTTGAACAGTTCCTCTTCGCCACGCGCCACGATCACCGTGGTCGCACCGGCTTCGGCGACGCGCTGCGCGGTCGACAGACCGATGCCCGACGAACCGCCGGTGATGACCACCACCCGGCCCTTGACCTTGCCCTTCAGGCTGCGGTCGATGAACAGATCGGGATCGAGGTGGCGTTCCCAGTAGTCCCACAGCTTCCAGGCGTAGGCGTCGAGCTTCGGCACCGAAATGCCGCTGCCCTTGAGCGCGCGTTCGGTCTCGCGATTGTCGAAACGCGTGGGATAGGTGATGAACTTCAGGGTTTCCTTCGGCACCTTGAAGTCGCGCAGCAGCATGCCGATGAAGCGCTTGACCGGCGGCAGGCTGCCGACCGCACCGCGGATGCCGCTGGGGACGAACGCGAACATCCGCGCGTCGATCCGCATCGTCATTTCCGGCGCATGGCCGGCGCGGGCGAACGCGTTGAGCACTTCGCCGACGCGCATCGGTTCCGGGTCGACCAGGTGGAAGCAGTGACCGTCGAGCTTGGGCTTGTGCGCGATGTGATCCATCGCGTCGGCCACGTAATCGACCGGAACCACGTTGATCCGGCCACCTTCGACGCCCAGGGTGGGCATCCATGGCGGCAGCATCTCGCGCAGCTTCTTGAGGAACGTGAAGAAGTAGTACGGGCCGTCGATCTTGTCCATTTCGCCGGTCTGGGAGTGGCCGACGACCATGCCGGGACGGTAGATCCGCCACTTGATCCGCTTCTCCCGCCGCACGAGTCCTTCGGAGTCGTGCTTGGTGCGCAGATAGGGATCGTCCAGGCCCTCGGCCTCGTCGAACATGTCCTCGCGGAAGATGCCCGGATACAGGCCGGCGGCCGCGATCGAACTGGTGTGGTGGAAACAGCCGGCACCGATCGCCGCCGCCAGGTCGAGCGCGTTCTGGGTCCCGTCGACGTTGGCCTTGCGCTGGCTCTCGGCGTCGGCGGTCAGATCGTAGATCGCGGCGAGATGGAAGAAGTGCTTGATCTTGCCGGCGAGACTGCGTTGCTGGGCCGCGGTGAGACCGCATTTGGCGGCGGTCATGTCGCCGTGCACGGGCACCACCCGCTTGG
>JAYRTK010000240.1:0-5454 GCA_041919595.1 Lysobacteraceae bacterium | reverse complement strand
TGGGCGTCGAGGACATGGTCCACGAGGGCGTGCGTCGCGCCTACAACCATCCCGACAACAAACTGCGCGCCAGCGTGCTGGCCGATCCGGCCGGCAAGCGCACCAACACGAAGGACAACACGCCCGGCGTGGTCAACGTGAAGATCGTGCCCGGCAACACGGTCGAGGTGATCGTCGCCGCGAAGGGCGGCGGCTCCGAGGCCAAGTCGAAGTTCGCGATGCTCAATCCGTCCGATTCCATCGTCGACTGGGTCCTGAAGACCGTGCCGACGATGGGCGCCGGCTGGTGTCCGCCGGGCATGCTCGGCATCGGCATCGGCGGCACCGCCGAGAAGGCGATGCTGCTGGCCAAGGAAGCGCTGATGGAGCCGATCGACATCACCGAACTGCAGGCCCGTGGCGCGTCCAATCGCGCCGAGGAACTGCGGTTGGAGCTGTACGAGAAGGTCAACGCGCTGGGCATCGGCGCGCAGGGCCTGGGCGGCCTGACCACGGTGCTCGACATCAAGGTCAAGGATTTTCCGACCCACGCCGCCAATCTGCCGGTCGCGATGATTCCGAACTGCGCGGCCACCCGCCACGCGCATTTCACCCTCGACGGCAGCGGTCCGGTGATGCTCGATCCGCCGTCGCTCGAAGACTGGCCGCAGCTGACCTACGACGCCTCGAAGGGCCGCCGCGTGAATCTCGACACGGTGACGAAGGACGAAGTGGCTTCGTGGAAGCCCGGCGAAGTGTTGCTGCTCAACGGCAAACTGCTGACCGGTCGCGACGCCGCGCACAAGCGCATGGTCGACATGCTCGACAAGGGCGAGGCGCTGCCGGTCGATCTGCGCGGCAAGTTCATCTATTACGTCGGTCCGGTCGATCCGGTGCGCGACGAGGTCGTCGGCCCGGCCGGCCCCACCACCGCCACGCGCATGGACAAGTTCACCGAACAGGTGCTGGCCCAGACCGGCCTGATGGGCATGGTCGGCAAGGCCGAGCGCGGCCCGACCGCGATCGAGGCGATCCGAAAGCACCAGTCCGTCTACCTGATGGCCGTCGGCGGCGCCGCGTATCTCGTGTCCAAGGCGATCAAGGCCGCGAAGGTCGTCGGTTTCCCCGACCTGGGCATGGAAGCGATCTACGCATTCGAGGTGCAGGACATGCCGGTGACCGTCGCGGTCGATTCGGCGGGCGAATCGGTGCACCAGACCGGTCCGCGCGAATGGCAGGCGCGGATCGGGAAGATTCCGGTGGTGGTGTCGTAAGCGCGGACGCGATGCGCGGGCATGGCGGCGGGAGGCGCACTTCCTGTCGCCGGTTCGCGCCACGCGGCGGGACCGCCGGGCGCAGGTTCAGATCCCGCGGAAATAGATGTCGACGTAATCGGTCGCCTGGTCGCAGGGGTTGTCCATCTCCTGCATGCGCCAGTAGCGGCGCTTGCCGGTCGCTCTGAACGTGAAGGTGCCGCTGCGCCTGCATTCCGTGCCGGCGGCGATGTGATGCACCTTGGTGACGATCTCGCCCTCGAAGACGAAGCCGTCGCGGGTCGCGGAGACGATGCGGCCGTCGATGCGCACGAAGTCGCCGGTATTCTCGCCCGTACCGCGTTGCTCGCCGCGGATCGGCAGCGCGTCGCGGCCCTCTTCGACGGTCGCCCGGCCGGCGCCCGACAGATCGCCGAAGCCCAGCCATTGCAGGGTGAGCAGGTGCTCGCCGACCAGTCGCGCGCGGGCGGCGGCATCCAGTCCATGTGTGGCCGGTGCGGCCGATGCGTCGCCGAAGACGCCGCAGATCAGGCATGCGAAGAACAGCGTGCGGAAGCGCATTCCGGTCTCTCCCGTGGCGAGCTGCGAGGTGGGTGATCGAGGCGCGCAGCGGCGGTGCGTCAGTGACGCTCCGTCGTGTCGCCGCCGGTGTTCCCCGGCGACGGCGTCTGCAGCAGATTCTGTCCGGCGATGTCCGCGCGCGCTTCCACCACCTGGGTGTCGATATCGCGATTGACCGAGATGTCGGCCCCGTTCTCCGGTTCCAGCACGGTCTCGATCGCCTGCGCGTCGCGGGTGCGCGAGGCGACGATGTGATAGATCGTGCGTGGCGCCTCGATGCCGGCCGCGGCGAACGCCGATTTCACGCGCCGGATCGCTTCGCTGCGGACCTTGCCGAGATCGGTCTCGCGCTGGTCGACCCAGCCGAAGAAGCGCAGCTGGATGCCGGCCGCACCGTATTCGATCACGGTCCAGGACGGCGCGGGTTCGTCGAGCACGCCGTCGATGTCCGCGATCGCCGCCATCGCCAGGGTCTGCGACTTGCGGATCGACTGGCTGCCGTCGATCAGCATGCCGAAATCGAAGCGTCGCTTCGGATTGCGGCTGTGGTTCAGCACCACCGACTTGAACACCAGACTGTTCGGCAGCTGCAGATGGCTGCCGTCCATCGTCATCAGCACGGTGGTGCGCGAGTTCACCGAGATGATCTTGCCTTCGCGGTTCTCGATCGAAACATGATCGCCGGGCTCGAACGGTCTGCGCACGCTGAGCAGGATCCCGGAGATGTAGTTTTCGGCGATGTCCCGGAACGCGAAGCCGAGCACCAGGCCGACGACGCCGGCGGAGCCGAGCACCGCGCCGACGACCGAAGTGAGCCCGAGCAGATCCAGCGCGATCAGCACGCCGATCAGCAGGATCGCGCCGCGTACCAGCATCCGCACCAGTCCGCTCATGTACGGGTTCTGCGAGCGGATCCTCAGCAGGTGCAAGCGGTTGCCGACGAAGCGCGAGAACCAGCGCGCGAACAGCACGACCAGCAGCGCCAGCACCAGTTGCGGTACGCGCTGCAGCAGGCGGGCGATGGCGTCGTTGGCGCTGTCGGCCATCGAATCCAGGCAGCGCCGGGGATGCGCGGTATCGCAGCGCGACAGTGCGCGTGCGGGCTGTACGGCCGGCGCGGCGGTCGAGGTCGTCGATGCGGTCGCGGTCGGCGTCGCGGCGTCCTGCGCGGCCGCGGACAGCGGCGACGTCACGACGATGGCGAGCCACAGGCCCAGGAAGCGCGTGGCGACCGCGCGCGTGATCCGGTGCATGCGGGAATCAGACATACCAGGCCAGGACGAAGATGCCGAGCATCGTGAAGGCGAGGGCGAGTTTCAGCACGACGCCGAACACCACGCCCAGCCACGTGCCGAGCCCGACCCTGGCGACATGGCCGATGTCTTCGCGGCGCAGCTTGCGCAGATAGATCATCTCGCCGATCACGGCGCCCGCGAACGGGCCGAGGAACAGGCCCGGCAGGCCGAAGAACAGGCCCACGATCATGCCGAGCACGGTGCCGATGGTGGCGCTGCGGCTGGCGCCGACGCGTTTCGCCCCCATCGCCGTGGCGGCGAAGTCGATCACGAACGACAGCAGGGTCAGCACGGCGAGGACGGCGACCGTCCACACGCTGATGTTCTGGAAATCGTTGACCCATGCGGCCATCAACATGCCGGCGAACACCAGCGGCAGACCGGGCAGGGCGGGCAGGATGGTGCCGAGGATGCCGACCACGATCAGCACGGAGGCGAGGATGTACAGCAGGGTCTGGGAATCCATGGAGCGTCCGGGTGCGCGGGCTGGGGCGCGACGGCGGCATGATGGTACGACGGATCGCGCGGCGCATGCGCCTGCCTGAACGGCGACGGCCCGCTGAAGCGGGCCGTCGAGGAGCCTCCGGAAAACGCCGGCTCAGTTCTGGAACGGGGTGTTTTCCGCGAAGTATTCGTGGTTGTCGGCGTTGTCCAGGGCCTGGGTCGGATTGGTGTTGGCCAGGTTCTTGGCGAGGTTCTGGCCATAGGCATGATCGTCGGTGTCGGCGACGATCGTGAAATGGCTCATCTCGTGGATCAGGGTGCCGGCCTTGGAGTCGGTGCCGACCAGTGGCGCGCTCCAGAACGAATTGCAGACGTAGATCTGATAGTGATCGTTCTTGTAGACGTAGGCGTAGTAGTTCTGGGTGCAGCCGCAGTTGATCTTGACCTGCCCGCCGGTCTGGTCGAGCGCCGTATCGATCGTCGCGAAATGCTGCTGCGCGGTGGTGTAGCGGGCGGCGCTGTAGGCGCCGAACCAGGTCGTGTAGCGCGCGCCGGTGGTGCCTGCGTTGAGATACCCCTTGGCGCGTTCCGAGTAGGAGCGGGCCGACAGGACCGCCTGATTGATCGTCGAGATCTGGGTGCTGCTGCAGCCGACGGTGGAGATGCCGAGCACATCGGACAGCACCGGATTGGCCGGCTGCACGGGGCGGCGACGGCTGCCGTTGGGGAAGGTCGCACGCTGGTCGAGGGCCATCTGGATCGGCACGCTCTGGGCGACCATCGGCTGGCCGTTGCCCTGCTTCAGATGGATGCGACCGGTGAGCGAGGCGTACTGCAGCGGCGCGGAGTAGGTCACGGTGTAGTGGCCGGGCCGCGACAGATCGTAGACCTCGCCCAGCGACACCACGGTACGCAGGCCGCGGCCGGCGCGCAGGATCGCGAAATCCTCGGCGGTCGGCACGCCGCGCTTGACCACCGCGCCGCGATAACCGACCTGCTCGCCGTCGCGGGCCACCCGGAACAGATCGGAGAAACGCGCTTCGGTCGGCAATTGCCACTTCGGGATGCGCAGGGTCTTGCGGCTGGTGTTGGTGACGGTGACTTCGACCTGGTCGGCGCCCAGCGAGACCATGCTGATCCGCAGCGGGTTCTGGGTCGCGCGCAGCGAGGCGGCAGAGGCGGCCAGGGTCATGGTGCCTGCGGCGAAACCGCCGATGGCGAGCGCACCGAGGATCAGACCCTTGCCGGGGATGCGGAACGTGCTTGAGCTCATTGGAGAAACCGTACGGACGGGATGACGGAGGATCGCCCCATCATAATCCCTCCATGACCCGCCGGTGAACGCCGGAACGGGAACGACCCGCCGGAGCGGGTCGTTCGGGGACCGCCTGCAGGCGTCCGTCGCGGGGGCCGGGCCGGCGGGCTGGCGCCACGCCGGTCCGGAACGCCCGGTTCGGGGCCTCAGTTCAGCGCCGGAGTGTTCTCGGCGAAATACTCGTGGTTGTCGGCATTGTCCAGGGCACGACCGGGGTTGCTGGTCGCGAGGTTCTTGGCCGCGGTCTGGCCGTAGGCCCAGTCGTCGGTGCCGGCCACCACGTTGAAGTGGCTCATTTCGTGGATCAGCGTGCCGGCCTTGGAGTCGGTACCGGTGTTCGGCGCACTCCAGAAGGCGTTGCACACGTAGATCTGGTACGGCTGGGTCGGATAGACGTAGGCGTAGTAGCTCTGGGTGCAGCCGCAGTTGATCGTGATCTGCCCGGCGTTCTGGTCGATCGCCGAATCGATCGCCGCGAAATGCTGCTTCGCGGTGGTGTAGCGGCTGGAGGTGTACGCGCCGAACCAGGTCGTGTAGCGCGAACCGGTCTTGCCCGCATTGAGATAGCCCTTGGCGTTCTCGGAAT
>JAYRTK010000239.1:0-5459 GCA_041919595.1 Lysobacteraceae bacterium | reverse complement strand
TCTCGTCACCGGCGCCACCCGCGGCATCGGCCTCGAAACCGTCCGCCAGCTCGCCGAAGCCGGCGTCCACACCCTGCTCGCCGGCCGCGACCGGCAGAAAGCGGTCGCCGCCGCGCTGACCCTGCAGACGCAGGGCCTGCCGGTGGAGGCCATCGCCCTCGACGTCACCGACGCCGACAGCATCGCCGCCGCGGTGCGCGAGGTCGAACAGCGGCACGGCCGGCTCGACATCCTCGTCAACAACGCCGGCATCCTCGTCGATGCGTTCGGCCGCAAGGTGTCCGAGCAGGGCATCGACGTCTGGCGCAAGACCTTCGACACCAACGTCTTCGGCCTGATCGCCACGACTCAGGCATTCCTCCCGCTGCTGCACAAGTCCGACGCCGGCCGCATCGTCAACGTCTCCAGCATGCTCGGCTCGATGGCGCTGCACAGCGATCCCGCCTCGCCGATCTACGACTTCAAGGTGCCGGCCTACAACGTGTCGAAGAGCGCAGTGAACGCGTGGACCGTGCAACTGGCCTACGAGTTGCGCGACAGCCGCATCAAGATCAACACCATCCACCCGGGCTACGTGAAGACCGACATGAACGGCGGCGAAGGCGAGATCGATGCGCCCGCCGGCGCGCGCACCAGCGTGCGTCTGGCGCTGATCGACGACGCCGGTCCGAACGGCGGCTATTTCCACCAGGACCAGTCGCTGCCCTGGTAAACCACGACGGACGACCGCGCACGGAAGCGCGCGTACCTCACCCCCGGAGAACTGCCATGCCTCATCCGTCACCCGCGACCGTGGTCGTGTTGTTGAAAACCGCGGCGCTCACCCTCGCGCTGAGCGCCTGCGCCGCGGGACCCGATTTCGTTCGGCCCGATGCGCCCGCACCCGATCGCTTCGCGGCCTCGGCGTTGTACGCCGCCGAAGCCGCCCCCGCCGCGACCGATGGCGCCGCGTTCTGGCGCGGTTTCGGCGATCCGCAACTCGACGCGCTGGTCGACGATGCGCTGCGCGCGAATCACGATCTGCGCATCGCGCTCGCCCGCCTCGACCGCGCCGACGCGCTGTCGCGCGGCGCGAAGTTCGACCGGCTGCCCACGATCACCGCCGACGCCACCGCGAGCGATGGCCGCCAGAGCGTCGATCAGGCCGGCGGCGCACCGCGCGATTACGAGCATCACGAAGGCGGCGCGCGTCTCGCCTGGGAACTCGATCTGTTCGGCCGCGTGCGTCGCGGCGTGGAAGCGCAGCGCGCCGAAGCCGACGCCACCCGCGCCGATCTCGCGGCGATGCAGGTCGCGGTGGTCGCCGAAGTCATCGGCACCTACGCCGAGTTGCGCGGCCAGCAGGAGCGATTGCGCGTGGCCGAAGCCAACGCCGGGCTGCAGCGGGAAACGCTGCGACTGGTCGAAGCGCGGCTCTCCGCCGGCAGCGGCACCGAATTCGACACGGCACGCGCCCGCGCGCAGCTCGAAGCGACGCTGGCGCGGGTGCCGGCCCTGCAGGCGTCGCTGGCGACGGCGACGCACCGCATCGCGGTGCTGACCGGGCGCACGCCGGACGCGCTGGTCGCCACGCTGTCGACGCCGCAGGCACTGCCGCCGCTGCCGGCGACGCTCGCGACGGACACGCCCGCCGAGGTGTTGCGCCGACGGCCGGACATCGCCGCGGCGGAGCAGCGACTGCATGCCGCAACCGCGCGGATCGGAGTCGCCAGCGCGCAGTTGTTCCCGCGACTCACGCTGTCCGGGCTGCTCGGCGTGCAGTCGTTCGACGCCGACGCGCTGGGCGACAGCGGCAGCGGTACCCGCCTGGTCGCGCTGGGCATCGACTGGTCGTTCCTCGATGTCGGACGCGTCCGCGCACGGATCGCCGCGGCCGACGCCGACGCCCGCGGCGCGCTGGCGGGCTACGAGCAGACGGTCCTGCGTGCGCTGGAAGACGCCGAAAACGCACTGGTCCGCCACGCCCGCACCCGCCAGGAAGACATCCACCTGGCCGCCGCCGCCGGCGACAGCGCCGAGGCGGCCCGTCTGGCCCGATTGCGCTACGACGCCGGCGCCGCGGGCCTGCTGGAGGTACTCGACGCCGAACGCACCCGGCTGCAGGCCGAGGACGCACTGGCCGAAGCGCGCACCCACAGCGTTGTCAGCGCGGTGGCGGTCTATCGCGCCACCGCCGGTGGCTGGCCGGAGCGCAGTCCCGACCGGATTCCGGTGGCGGGACGCTGAACCGGCCGCGCCCCGGCATGCGGGCCGACGGGTCCGCGGTTTCCCGGCTATGATCGGGCCGCCCGGATCCGCGGGCGGCATACGGGGGTCGCATGCGCCGGTTCGCCCTGCTGCTGTCCATGCTTTGTCTGTCCATCGCACCCATGCGGCCGGCCGCCGCGGCCGAAGTGACCTCGGTCGAGGCGCTCGACATCACCCGTTACGCCGGCGAGTGGCACGAAATCGCCCGCCTGCCGATGTTCTTCCAGCGCAAGTGCGTCGGCGAGATCACCGCGCAGTACACGCTGCGCGAGGACGGGTTGGTCGGCGTGAACAACCGCTGCCGCAACGAGGATGGCGAGTTCGATGCGGTCGAGGGCGTCGCCCGTCGCGACCCCGACCATCCGGGCCGGCTGGAGGTGCGTTTCGCCCCCGACTGGCTGTCCTGGCTGCCCCTGACCTGGGCCGACTACTGGGTGATCGCGCTCGATCCGGACTACCAGTGGGCGATGGTCGGTGAACCCGGGCGCGAATACCTGTGGATCCTGTCGCGCACGCCCGACATGCCGCGCGCGCAATTCGACGCGCTCCGGGCACAGGCCGAAGCGATGGAGTACGACCTCGGGCCATTGATCGTCAGTGGCCCGTTGCGCTGATCCCCTGCGCCGGAACGACGCAACCGACGCAACGGGCGATGACCCGGGCGGCCGGTCGCACCGACCACGACGCGCGGTCGCGCTAGTATTGCCGTCTGGCACATTCTGGAGCGCGCGATGCGGCGTTGGACGTTTCGATCGGTGGCGACGGCGCTGGCCGTTCTCTCTCTGACGCTGGCAGGCTGCTCCACCGGGCCGGTGCGACGGGTGTCCGAACCCACGGTCAGCATCCAGCAGCTCAGCGTCGGCAGCGACGGACAGTGGTCGGTCGAACTGCGACTGCAGAATTTCAGCAACGTCCCCATGCGCTTCGATGGCCTCGCCCTGACCCTGCGCACCGGCGATGAGACCGCCGGAGAACTGCGCGCCGAGCCTGCGCTCGATGTCGGCCCGGAGGCCGCGGACACGACCGTGGTCAAGCTCACGCCCGGCGCCGGGGCACGGATCCTGATCGCGGACGCGCTCGCCGACCGGCGCAACCTCGACTACAGCCTCGAAGGCACGCTCTCGGCCTCGACCGAGCAGCGCAAGCCCCGCGAATACCGGATCAAGCGCAACAGCGCGCTCAGCCCGGTCCCGGGACTGCCCGGCGTGCTGCGCTGAGGGCCGCGATCGCCCCGACCCGCGGCCGGCATCACGGCTTGGCGCGACGCGCGAAACGCCCTGTAAAGCTTTTGCTCGAATCCACACACCCATCATCGGGCGGAACCCGGTCTTCCGCCTCCGCACCCAACACCGAGCCACGCCGACCATGAACACCTACAAAGCCCCGCTCGCCGACATCCGTTTCGCGCTCTTCGACGTGCTCGACGGCGAAAGCGCCTTCGCCCGCCTCGGTTTCGAGGACGCCAACCGCGAACTGATCGACGCCGTGCTCGACGAAAGCGCACGCTTCGCCGAGACCGTGGTCGCACCGCTGAACCGCGTCGGCGACACCCATGGCGCGGTCTACGACAAGGCGACCGGCCGGGTGACCACGCCGCCGGGCTTCAAGGAAGCCTACGCGCAGTTCGCGGAAGGCGGCTGGACCGGACTGGAATCGCCGGTGGCCTACGGCGGCCAGGGCATGCCGCACAGCATCGGCACCGCGATGAAGGAAATGATGCACGCGGCCAATCTGGCCTGGGGCAACTTCCCGCTGCTGTCGCACGGCGCCACCGAGGCCCTCTACCGCCACGGCGAAGAATGGCAGAAGGACGTGTTCCTGACGCCGATGATCGCCGGGCAATGGACCGGCACCATGTGCCTCACCGAACCGCACTGCGGCAGCGATCTGGGGCTGCTCAAGACCCGCGCCGAACCGCAGGCCGACGGCAGCTACCGCATCAGCGGCACCAAGATCTTCATCACCGCCGGCGATCACGATCTGACCGAGAACATCGTGCATCTGGTGCTGGCCCGTCTGCCCGACGCACCGGCCGGCAGCCGTGGCATCTCGATGTTCATCGTGCCGAAGATCCGGGTCTCGCGCGAAGGCGCGCTCGGCGACACCAACACGGTCCGCTGCGGCGCGATCGAACACAAGATGGGCATCCACGGCTCCGCCACCTGCGTGATGAATTTCGACGACGCCGAGGGCTGGCTGATCGGCGAGCCCCACAAGGGGCTGATGGCGATGTTCACGATGATGAACGGCGCCCGCCTCTCAGTCGGCCTGCAGGGTCTGGGCCTGTCCGAACGCGCCTACCAGAACGCCCTGCGCTACGCCCGTGATCGCCTGCAGATGCGCGCGCTGTCGGGCGCGAAATTCCCGGAAAAACCCGCCGATCCGATCATCGTCCACCCCGACGTGCGGCGCATGCTGTTGACCCAGAAGGCGCTGATCGAAGGCAGCCGCCTGCTCGGCTATCACGCCGGACTGCTGCTCGACGAAGCCAATCACGGCGACGATCCGGCCGCGCGCGAGCAGGCCGAAGCGCTGCTCGGTTTCCTCACCCCGATCGTCAAGGCCTGCATCACCGAATGGGCGATCGAATGCACCTACCACGCGCAGCAGTGCTTCGGCGGCCACGGCTATATCCAGGAATGGGGCATGGAGCAGCTCGCGCGCGACGCCCGCATCACCACGATGTACGAGGGCACCACCGGGATCCAGGCGCTGGATCTGGTGGGCCGCAAGGTGATGCAGCTCAAGGGCGCGGGACTGAAGATCTTCCTCGGCATGATCGAATCGTTCTGCGCCGACCAGGCCGACAACGCCGCGCTGGCGGAGTTCGTCGGTCCGCTGCGCGCGATCGCGCAGGAATGGCAGCATCTCACGATGCGGATCGGACAGCGCGCGACCGCCGATGCCGACGAGATCGGCGCCGCCGCCTGGGATTACCTGTTCTACTCGGGCTATGCCGCCCTCGCCTACTGGTGGGCGCGCAGCGTGGCCGCCGCAGACGCCTCGACCCGACCGCAGGCGTTCAAGGACGCCAAGCGCGAAACGGCGCGGTTCTATTTCGCCCGTCTGCTGCCGCGCACGCGCACCCACGCGGCCTCGATCGACAGCGGCGCGGCGTCGCTGATGACGCTGCCGGCGGACGCGTTCGGGGAGTGAGCCGGGTCGGCGCCGCGCATGCGGCGCCCGCCCCGCAGCCCCCTGCACAAACGGTC
>JAYRTK010000238.1:0-5469 GCA_041919595.1 Lysobacteraceae bacterium | reverse complement strand
GGTCTGCCGCGTCCGCCGACGGCGCCGGTGATCGGCGGGCCCGCCGCGACGACCTGATCGAGCGTCACCGCCTGTGGAACGGAAAGCCGGGGCATTCGCCCCGGTTTTCCGCTTTCCGGCGCCGGAAATTCCCGTGGCCGCGCGCGGCATGTCGCGGTTCGATGCTCCACGCCGATGCAGCGGGATTCACGCCGTGCGAACGCCGGCCCCGCGCTGTCGTGCGCCCCCTTTACCAACGGGGGCTTTGGTCTATCTTTGTCGCGTCGATCGGAATGGGGTGATGCGATGTTCGATATTTCTCCGCAACTGGACTGCGCAGGGCGCATCGTGGTGCTCGATCGCCCGCGGGTGATGGGCATCGTCAACGTCACGCCGGATTCGTTTTCCGATGGCGGCGCGCATGCGACCGAGGAAACCGCGGTCGCGCATGCCCTGCGGTTGGCGGGCGAGGGGGCGGACATCCTCGATGTCGGCGGCGAATCGACCCGTCCCGGCGCCGCGGAGGTGTCGATCGAGGAAGAACTGCGCCGGGTGATTCCGGTGATCGAACGGCTGGCGAAAGAGACGATGCTGCCGATCAGCATCGACACCTCGAAACCCGAGGTGATGCGCGCGGCGGTCGCCGCCGGTGCGGGGATGATCAACGACGTGCATGCCCTGCGCCGTGAGGGCGCGCTCGACGCCGCGGCGGCGCTTGGCGTGCCGGTGGTGCTCATGCATATGCGCGGCGAGCCGCGTTCGATGCAGGACGCGCCGGACTACGAGGACGTGGTCGCTGACGTGCACCGGTTTCTCGCCGAACGGATCTTCTCGGCCGAAATGGCCGGGATCCCGAAAAAGAAGATCGTGGTCGATCCCGGCTTCGGCTTCGGCAAGACCACCGCGCACAATCTCGCGCTGCTGGCGCGGTTCGAGCGTTTCGCCGATCTCGGTGTCCCGGTGCTCGCCGGCCTGTCCAGGAAGCGCAGCATCGGCGAACTCACCGGCCGCGATGCGCCTCACGACCGCATCCACGGTTCGGTCGCCGCGCATCTGATCGCGGCCCAGCGCGGTGCGACGATCCTGCGCGTGCACGATGTCGCGGCCACCGTCGATGCCCTGAAGGTGTGGAACGCGGTGGCGGCGGTGCCGATGCCGAAACCGAAGGCGGTCGCACCGGCGATCCGCTGGCCGGACGAATGATCGGCGCCCGCAGGGCGCAGGCGATGCGCCCTGCGGCGAGGCGGCGGGTGAATCAGCGCCGGCCGGCGTCGCGACGAAGCTGCGCGCGGTCAGATGCCCGCGCGGTCCCACTGGACGTTGCGGGCGACGTGGCCGGCGCAGGACGCGGCCGCACCCGGGGCCGCGTCCCTTCCAGCCAGTTCGGCGGATAGGTCGTCTTCCAGTGCCGGAGCAATTGACGCAGCGCTTCGGGCTTGTTGACCGGTGAGGCCTGTCCTGCCTGGTTCTTCGAATTCTGTCCATGGCAGCCGGCGCAGATGCGGATTTCGCCGGGTTGCATGGTGATCCAGACGCGTTCCCGGACGATGGCGACCCCGCCGGCATCCGTGGTCTGCCAGGTCAGTGCGCGGTTCGCCGGCACGAGCGCCGCGGTGGAACCGTCGGCCGCGATCCTGACGCTGCCCGGCGGCCCCGACGCGTTCGCGGGATTTTTCCCGGTCGCCATCGGCTGCGCGATCAGGCGACGTCCACGGCTGAAGTTGTCGTAGCCGCGCACGGCGTTCCCCTGCAGGATCTGATAGTGGGCGATGTCGTAGACGCGGCCGTTCCCGCTCGTCGTGCTCACCCCGAGCGGAACGCGCAGATTGAACGGTTGCTGCTTGTCGCCACGGTCGCGGCTGGTCTGGTTGCGGGTGACGATGAGCGCGAGACCATTGGCTTTCAGCCAGTTGCGGAACGCGGACTCGCTGACGTGTTCCTCATCGAAGACCGCGGCTTCCGGCGTTTCGATCCGCTCGAACCGGGCCACCGGACGCGTTCTGGCGACGACCTCGACGGGTTCGATTTCCCACAGCGGCCCGCTGTAGGTCAGTTTGACGTCGGGACTCCACCAGGAAAGTGTCTTGTGGATGCCCGGCGTGAGGGCGGGCCCGGCTTCGAGCAATCCCGCGCCGTTCGTGTAGAGCTGATGCAGGCGGAACAGCGTGCCGGTCTGGGTCGTCGCGCTCGGGGTGTAGGACGCCACCATCTGTCCACCGAGCATCGGCAGCGGATTGCGGAAGCGGCCTGCGGGCAGACTGCCGTTGCTTTCCGCGGGCGACGCGTCCTCGAAGACCATCTGCTCCGCATTCAGCGACGCCGAGCCGGTGAAGCGGACGATCTGGTTGGAGGTCATGGAGCCGAATTCGCGCGCGTAGATCCCGTAGAACGCGCCTGGCGTCCGGGGGTCTTCGCGGACATGGAAGAGGCCGCCGTCCATGCGGATGTATTTGCGGTTCGCGATCAGCGCCGGATCGGTGTTGTCCTGCAGCGCCGGATCGTCCACGAACGACCGGGTGAGATAACCGAACGACAGCTCGTGCCTGCCGATGTGATTGAGCGTGAGTTCTTCGGTGCCGTCCTGATTCATCTGCCACGGGGTGAACAGATTGCTGGTGTAGCCCGCGACCTGTCCGTACGGGCCGCTCGACGCCTGTCGCGGCTCGGGGAAGACTTCCGTCGGCCCGGGCAGTTTCGCCGCGCCCGCCGCCTCGCTCGCATAGTCCGCCGCGCCGTAGGTGCCGGCATCCGCCTGTTGATCGCGCTGCAGATGGTCCCAGCGCACGAAGATCAGGCGACCGTCGCTGGCGATGGTCGGCGAGAACGCGCCACTCGGCGTGTGGTTGAGCATCTTCAGCGCGCCGCTGACGGGATCGAGGCGGTAGAGCCCGGTGATCGTCGCGGTGCTTTCGTATTCGTCCAGTTGCGGATAGAGATGTGCCGCGCCGCCGATGGGTCGATCGGACGTGAACAGGATGCGGTCGTCGCTCGCGTAGAGCGGCGAGACATTGTTGTAGTCCGCGGGTTGGTTCGGCACCCGGGTGATGACGGCGGTCCGGCCCTGCGCGAGACCGGTGATTTCATAGAGCTGCCATTTGCCGTTGCTGCCGGTGTCGTATTGCCGCACCGGTGCGCCGATGACCATGCTGAAGATGGCCTTGTCGCCGTCCCAGTGCACGGTCGGTTCGCGCACGGCGATGGCGTTTTCGCCCTGCTGCCCGTCCATGCCGAAGCCGGCCTCGCGCGTGAGATTGCGCACGCTTCCGTCCGGGTAGCGGATCATCAGATCGCCTCCGCGCGGCACCGAGGAGATGCCCGGAAGATGATTCGCGAAGGTCGACATCCGGCTGGCGAAGGGATCCGTTCCGGGTGTCGGCACCTGGGTCACGAACAGGACCGGGCTCTGCAGGGCGCCCGTTGCGACCGCCTTCGTCGGGGACGGCGATCGCGACGATGCGGGTGTGCCGGCGGTCGTGTGGTCGCCGGCTCGCGCGGGTGCCGGATCGACATCGCTGCCGCACGAGGCGAGCAGCAGCATCGAGGCGATCAGGAGGCCGGTCGTCGCGGGATGTCGATGGCGGGGCGGACATGGGCGCATGCGTGGGTACCGTCGGGTAAGGAATGGCGTCGTGTCGATCGATCCTGTCGGCATTGCCGATGTTGCGATCATGCCGCTGCGACGGCACACGACGATGAGGCCCCCTGCGCTCCGCGTCTGCAGTCTAGAGAGCCTTCGGGGGCCCGGTCGTGATGCGAATCACGCAATCCTGTGCGATCGCTGGTGATGCCGCGACCGCGCTCCGATGTCGCAGGCGCGGGTGCAGCACCGCGTGTCGCATGCGCGCATGCATGATGTGGTCATGGCTGTCAATGGATTGAACGGGGATGCGATCGCGGCGATGGCGTCGCTCGCGGCGGAGGCCGTCGCGTGGTCGATCCGATGTCCGGATGATGTCCCGCACGATGCCCGATCCGCGCGCATCGGCTTGTGCACAACTTCTGTGGACAAGTCGTGGAGTCTTCCTGTGGACAAACACCTGCAGCCCTGACGCGGTGGGCCTTCCGGTCATGTTGGTGAAAATTTCACCAGCGTCGTTCGCTGCCGGGGCTGGTGAAATTTTCGCCAGTCCGGCGGTGGCCCGCACGGTGACAGGGCTGCAGCCATCCATCCACAGACTTGCGCACGCGTTGTCCACAGGCGCTGTGGATGAGATCGCGCGCAGTGCTTCCGACGGTCGGTTGCGCAGACCTGTCGCGTATCCGGTGTTGCGAGGCGCGTTTCACGCGGTCCGTTTCACGCGCGCCGTTCCGCGTGGAACGCACGCACCCGCGGATCGACGATCCGGAACCACAGTGGCGGACACAATGCAAGCAGGAACATCGCGGCGTAACCGCCCGGCAACTGCGGGCTGTCGGCGTGATGCAGCAGGACCTGATAGCGGCGGCGCGCGATTTCGTGGTGATCGGAATGCCGCTGCAGATGGAACAGCAGCAGATTGCTCAGCAGATAGTCCGAGTTCCAGGAATGCAGATGCGTGGTGCGTTCGTAGCGACCGTCGGCGAGGCGTCCGCGCTCCAGACCGTAGTGCTCGATGTAGTTGATGATCTCCAGCGAACACGCGGCGAAGAAGCCCTGTGCGAGGACATACACGATCCCGGGTGGTCCCAGCCACAGACCGAAGCCCGCGACCAGCGCCAGCCACAGCAGGCTCCAGCGGATCAATTCGTTGTCCGTGCTCCACCAGGGTCTGTCGCGTGTCGCGAGTCGTGCCGCTTCCAGCACCCATGCGTTCGCGGTGTTGCGCAGCAGCGCGCGCGGCAGGAAATGCCACAGCGATTGACCGAAGCGCGCGCTGGAGGCGTCCTCGGGCGTCGACACGTGCACGTGATGGCCGCGGACGTGCTCGATCTTGAAGCCGTGATAGCCGACGCTGGTCAGCAGCAGGCCGCCGGCGAAGCGTTCGAGCGCAGTGTCCTTGTGGATGAGTTCATGGGCGACATTGATCGCCAGCATGCCGCCGACGATGCCCTGCGACAGCAGCCAGCCGATGCGCCCGGCTGGGCCGAGGTCGGCCTGTGCGAAGTGCCATCCGGACCAGAGCATCACACCCAACTGCACCGGCAATGCGGCCAGGGTCATGGCCTTGAACCAGCCATCGTGCGCCAGTGTCTCGATCTGTTCCGGCGTCGGATTGCGCGGGTCGTGACCGAGGGCGTAATCCGCGATCGGCACCAGCACGAACAGGAAGAACAGCGGAAACCAGGCCATCGGATCCGGGTGACCGCGGTTCGTGCCGAGCCAGGCGGCGGCCGGCATCAGCGCCGGCACGACGAACACGAACAGGAATCCGAGGCGTTTCCAGAGCGGCATGCGAACCCGGGCGATGGCGGAGGTGGCAGACCCACGTGCGGCATCAGCCTACGCCGACGGACCGGTGTTGCAAGCGTCCGGACGGGCCGCGTCCAGTGCAGGCTGCAGCGGCGCCGACG
>JAYRTK010000237.1:0-5470 GCA_041919595.1 Lysobacteraceae bacterium | reverse complement strand
CGGCGGTATTCGTGGGCGGGAATCGAACGCAGTCGCGGCTGCGGGTTGGCGGACATGCCGGTCTCCTGTCGTGTCTCCTGTCGACGCGGCGAGTGTAGCGGAGGCGTTCGGCAGCCCTGGCGGCAGGGCGGTCGGCGGCGTCCTCGGGATTTCCGGCCCGCCCTCCTCCGGAGAGAAGGGCGGCCGGCGCAGGGACACGCTCAGCGCTTCTTCGGTGCCGGGACCGGCGCCTTGGCCGCCGCGGGACGCGCCGGAGCCGCGCCGCCGCCGAGCACGATCATCTCGCGGTTCTTCTCGACCGTCTTCAGGCCGATGCCCTGGACCTGGGCGAGCTGTTCGGCGCTGCGGAACGGGCCGTTGGCCTTGCGCCAGGCGACGATCGCCTGGGCCTTGGAGGGGCCGACGTTGAGCAGCACGCGGTCGAGGGTCGCGGCATCCGCGGTGTTGATGTTGACCTTCTCGGCGGCGAAAGCGCTGCCGACCAGGGCGAGCGACAGGGCGGCGGCGGCGATGGTGCGGTTCAGGAACTTCGGGGTGACGGTGAACAGGTTCATGGGAGATCTCCTTGTGTGATGGTTGGATTTGACGGTGTCGACCGGTTCCGGTCTTCGCTGTCGGCGACCTTGCGTCGACAGGGACAGTCTCCGGATCCGGCCGTCCCGGTCCCATCACCGAACCGCCCGCCCCGGGGCCGGACGATGGCGCACGCGGGGGTCGGAAAAGCCCTACCCCCGTGGCGGCCCGGGCGGGCCTCGGCGGGCGAGCGTACAATGCCGGCCATCTTCTTCAGGCCGGATCGTCGTCGCATGGACATCAGCAGGATCGAGCGTTTCGTCGGCGGGAAATGGGACGACGAGATCGTTCCGCAACTCGTCGAATACATCCGCATTCCCAACAAGTCGCCGATGTTCGACAGCGACTGGGTCGCCCACGGTTACATGGACGATGCGGTCGCGCTGATGGAGCGCTGGGCGCGCGCGCAGGACGTGCCGGGCATGCAGATCGAGGTCGTGCGCCTGCCGGGCCGCACGCCGCTGATCTTCATCGACATCCCCGCCAGCGCGGACGCCGGTACCGGCGAGGATTGCGTGCTGCTGTACGGCCATCTCGACAAGCAGCCGGAGATGACCGGCTGGGACGACGATCTCGGCCCGTGGACACCGGTCATCAAGGGCGATCGCCTGTACGGTCGCGGCGGTGCCGACGACGGTTACGCGCTGTTCGGATCGATCGCCGCGGTGCAGGCGCTGCGCGAACAGGCGGTGCCGCACGCGCGCTGCGTGGTGATGATCGAGGCCTGCGAGGAATCCGGCAGCTACGATCTCCCCGCCTACGTCGATCATCTCGCCGCCCGCATCGGCCGACCGTCGCTGGTGGTCTGTCTCGACTCCGGCTGCGGCAATTACGACCAGTTGTGGTGCACCACGTCGCTGCGCGGTCTCGCCGGCGGCAACCTCACGGTGAAGGTGCTGAACGAAGGCGTGCACTCCGGCGACGCCTCCGGCATCGTCCCGTCGAGCTTCCGCGTGCTGCGCACGCTGCTGTCGCGGATCGAGGACCAGGACACCGGCCGCATCCTGATTGACGGGCTGCATGTCGAGATTCCCGCGGACCGCCTGACCCAGGCGAAGACCTGCGCCGACGTGCTGGGCACCGCGATCTACGACAAGTTCCCGCTGCTGCCCGGCATGTCGCCGATGCATCACGACCTGACCGAACTGGTGCTCAACCGCACCTGGCGCCCGGCGCTGTCGGTGACCGGCGTGGACGGCATGCCGCCGCTGTCGTCGGCCGGCAACGTGCTGCGTCCGTACACCTCGGTGAAACTCAGCCTGCGCCTGCCGCCGACGCTCGACGGCAAGCGCGCCGGCGAACTGCTGAGCGAAGCGCTGCTGCGCGACCCACCCTACGGCGCCGAAGTCAGCCTGAATCTGGAGAAGGATTCGACCGGCTGGAACGCGCCGACGATGACGCCCTGGCTGGAGCGCGCGATCGACGACGCCAGCCGCGAGTTCTTCGGCCAGCCCGCGATGTACATGGGCGAAGGCGGCACGATCCCGTTCATGGGCATGCTCGGCGAGAAATTCCCGGGCGCGCAGTTCATGATCACCGGCGTGCTCGGTCCGCACTCCAACGCCCATGGCCCCAACGAATTCCTGCACATTCCGATGGGCAAGCGGGTGACCGCCTGCGTGGCGCGGGTGATCGCGGAACATCGCAATGCCAGCGTCCGCGGCGAGACCACCGGTGTCGCCGCCGTGGCCGGTGGACAGCATCACGGCGAACACGGCTGCTGCTGAACGCACCGGCCCGCACCACCCACGACGCCCCGGCCCCGCCGGGGCGTCGTCGTTTCGGGGCCAGGCCGTACGGACGATCGTTCGCGGTGCCAGAATGCGTCTGCGTCGCTACGACGCCTCTCGCTGGGAGCATCCGCATGTTCGACGGCATTCTGGGGTACATCATCGGCGGCGCGGTCATCGGCCTGCTGGCGCGCCTGATCAAACCGGGCGCGGATTCGATGGGCTGGATCCTGACCATCCTGCTCGGCATCGGCGGCGCGGCCATCGGCGGTTATCTCTACCCGGGTCATGGCTGGATGACGTGGGCGGTCGCGATCCTGGCCGCGATCACGCTGCTGTTCGTGTTCGAGGCGCTGCGCAGGAAGACATGACGGCGATCGTCGCGCGCCACCCACCGAAACGCCCGCCTTCCGGCGGGCGTTTCGTTTTGCATGCGGTCGGGGGCGATTTCGATCGCGCCCGATGCCCGACGCGCTTCGACGCGGAGAAAGACCGCCCCCGGCCTGCGATCAGCGCTCCAGGATCTTCTCCACCACCTGCTCCGCCAGCGCCTGCGGCGTCTCGGCGACGGTGTCGAGCCGCAGTTCGGGCGCTTCCGGCACTTCGTAGGGCGAATCGATTCCGGTGAAGTTGGGAATCTTGCCCGCTCGGGCCTTGGCGTACAGCCCCTTCACGTCGCGGCCGTCGGCCACCTGCAGGGGCGTGTAGACGAACACCTCGACGAACTCGCCGGCAACGAAAAGGTCACGCGCCATGCGCCGTTCCGCACGGAACGGCGAGATGAAGCTGACCAGCACGATCAGGCCGGCGTCGACCATCAGTTTCGCGACCTCGGCGACGCGGCGGATGTTCTCGACGCGATCCTCGTCGCTGAAGCCGAGGTCCTTGTTCAGACCATGGCGGACGTTGTCGCCGTCGAGCAGATAGGTGTGCAGTCCCATCGCCATCAGCCGCTTTTCGACCAGATTGGCGACGGTGGATTTCCCCGAGCCCGACAGACCGGTGAACCACAGGCAGCGCGGCGACTGGCCCATGCTGCGCGCACGCGCGGCCTTGTCGATCTCCATGTGCTGCCAATGGATGTTGGCGGCGCGACGGAGCGCGAAATCGAGCGTGCCGGCCGCGACCGTGGCATTGGTCTGGCGGTCGATCAGGATGAAGGCGCCCAACTCGCGATTGTCGGCGTAGGACTCGAACGCCACCGGCTGATCGAGATGCAGATTGCAGTAGCCGACCTCGTTCAGTTCCAGCGATTTCGCGGCCAGCGGTTCCTGGGTGTTGACGTCGACGCGGTGCTTGATCTCGGTGACCGAGGCGCCGACGGTGCGCGCGCCGATCTTCAGCCAGTACGGACGCCCGGGCAGCAGATGCTGTTCGCCCATCCACAGCAGATGCGCGGCGAACTGGTCGGCGACCTGCGGCGGCGCCGATGCGGCGGCGATCACGTCGCCACGGCTGATGTCGATCTCGTCCTCGAGCGTGAGCGTCACCGCCTGGCCGCGGACGGCGCGGGCGAGATCACCGTCGCCGCCGAGCACGCGCGCGACGCGCGAGCGCCGGCCCGAGGGCAGCGCGAAGATCTCGTCGCCCGGCGCGACCGAACCGGCGACGAGCGTCCCGGCGAACCCGCGGAAATTCTGGTCCGGGCGGCAGACCCACTGCACCGGCATCCGCAGGCCGGGATCGGCGCGGTCGTCGCCGATGTCGACGGTTTCCAGATGTTCCAGCAGCGTCGTGCCGGCGTACCACGGCATCCGCGACGAACGCTCCAGCATGTTGTCGCCGTTGAGCGCGGACAGCGGAATGGCGGTCACGTGCGGAATGCCGAGCTGCGCGGCCAGCGCGCGGTAGTCATGGACGATCTGCGCGAACACCGCCTCGTCGTGACCGACGAGATCCATCTTGTTGACCGCGAGCACGACATGACGGATGCCCAGCAGCGACACGATGTAGCTGTGGCGCCGGGTCTGGGTCAGCAGGCCCTTGCGCGCATCGACCAGCACGATCGCGAGATCGGCCGTCGAGGCGCCGGTGGCCATGTTGCGGGTGTACTGCTCGTGCCCGGGGCAGTCGGCGACGATGAACTTCCGCCGGTCGGTATCGAAGAAACGGTAGGCGACATCGATGGTGATGCCCTGCTCGCGTTCGGCCTGCAGGCCATCCACCAGCAGCGCGAAGTCGATCTGCCCGTTCTGGGTGCCGTGACGCAGGCTGTCGGCCTCGAGGGTCGCGAGCTGATCGTCCAGCAATAGCTTGGTGTCGTGCAGCAGGCGCCCGATCAGGGTGCTCTTGCCGTCGTCGACGCTGCCGCAGGTGATGAAGCGCAGCAGTTGCTTGCGCTCGTGCTGCTGCAGATAGGACGAGACCGCGACCTCGGCGTCGTCATGGAAGGCGATGGCGTTCATCAGAAATAGCCCTCCTGCTTCTTCTTCTCCATCGACGCGGAGGGATCGTGGTCGATCACCCGCCCCTGGCGCTCGGACGTGGTCGAGACCAGCATTTCGGCGATGATCTTCTCCAGGGTATCGGCTTCCGACTCGATCGCGCCGGTCAGCGGATAGCAGCCGAGGGTGCGGAAGCGGACCCGGCGCACATGCGCCGATTCGCCGTCGCGCAGCGGCAGGCGATGGTCGTCGACCATGATCAGCGCGCCGTCGCGCTCGACCACCGGACGCTCGGCGGCGAAATACAGCGACGGGACCGGGATCTTCTCGCGGTAAATGTAGAGCCACACGTCCAGCTCGGTCCAGTTCGAGATCGGGAACACGCGCACCGACTCGCCCTTGTGGATCCGGGTGTTGTAGAGGTTCCACAGCTCGGGGCGCTGGTTCTTGGGGTCCCAGCGATGCTGTGCGGTGCGGAAAGAGAAGATGCGCTCCTTCGCGCGCGACTTCTCCTCGTCGCGGCGGGCGCCGCCGATCGCGGCGTCGAAGCCGTGCAGATCGAGCGCCTGCTTCAGCGCCTGGGTCTTCATCACGTCGGTGTGGACGGTGGCGCCATGATCGATCGGATTGATGCCCTGGGCCCGGCCGTCGGGATTGGTGTGCACCCGCAGCGGGATCCCGGTTTCCTCGGCGCGACGGTCGCGGAAGGCGATCATCTCGCGGAACTTCCAGCCGGTATCGACGTGCAGCAGCGGGATCGGCGAGCGCGCGGGCGCGAACGCC
>JAYRTK010000236.1:0-5470 GCA_041919595.1 Lysobacteraceae bacterium | reverse complement strand
AGTATCTCGCGATGACCGTCGACCGCGGCGACATCGACGTGCTGACCGTGTTGCGCACCCGCGACCTGAGCATCGTCAAGGTCACGCAACTGCCCAACGAGAAGAGCGTCGGCGCCTTCCACTGGGTCAGCCCGGAACGATTGATGTTCACGTCCGTGCGCAAGTTCGGCCGCTTCGCGCAGCCGTTCGGCACCGGCGAGTGGTATTCGGTGAACGCGGACGGCTCGCAGCCGCGCGTGCTGGAAATGGGCTCAAAGGGAGGCCGCGACCTCACCAACGCCTTCTTCAGTCTGCTGGACAACCCGCAGCGCGACGACGGCAAGGTCATCATGGTCGCGAACACTGCACGTTCGTCGGAAAGCGCCAATACCGAGGTCATCGAGGTCGACAGTTCGACCGGACGCTGGAAAACGCTCGCACGTGCGCCACGCGGCAACTGCGGCATCGCACTGGATGCGCAGAAGCAGCCGAAATACGCGGTCTGCAGCGACTACAAGAACGAAGCCGGCGAATACGACCAACTGAGCGAGTTGTACCGGCGCGAGAGCGACGGCAAGTGGACGCTGGTCAGCAGCACCAGCACGTCCGGAAATTCGCTGAACGTCTTCGGCAGCGCGCGCGACGGCCGCATCTACGCGACCCAGAGCGACGGCAAAGGCCCGAGCGCCTTCGGCACGATCGACGAGAAGACCGGCGCGTTCAACGCGCTGTTCCATGACCCGGTCTCCGATCCGTCGGGCTTCATCGCCGCCGTGGATGGCAGCGATGTGGTGCTGGGCGTCGTCACGGAAGCCGGCGCGCCGGAAGTGACGATGATCGAGAAGGATCACCCGGACGCGAAACTGTACCAATCGCTGTCGGCGTCGTTCCCGGGCCAGTTCGTCGGTTTCGCCAGCGCCACCCGCGACGGCAGCCTGATCGTCGTCCAGACCTACAGCGACACCAATCCCGGCGAGCTGTACCTCTACGATCGCGCGACCAACCAGGCGCGCTTCCTCATGCGGCAGCGCAAGTGGATCGACGCCAAGCGCATGGGCGCGGTGCGGCCGATCGCGCTGACCACCCGCGACGGCCTCAAGATCCACGGCTACCTCACCCTGCCCAACGGCAGCGACGGCCGCAATCTGCCGATGATCGTGAACGTGCACGGCGGCCCGATCGGCCCGCGCGACGACTGGGGATTCAACTGGGAAACCCAGTTGTTCGCCAGCCGCGGTTATGCAGTGCTGCAGATCAACTATCGCGGTTCCGGCGGCTTCGGCAAGGGCTTCGAGGACCTGGGCTACGGCGCCTGGGCCACCGGGATCATGAACGACATCGTCGACGCCACACGCTGGGCGATCGACCGCGGGCATGCCGACAAGGATCGCATCTGCATCTACGGCGGCAGCTTCGGCGGCTATGCCTCGATGATGGCGCCGGCGCGCGAACAGGGGCTGTTCAAATGCGCGTTCGGTTACGTGGGCGCGTACGATGCCGAGATCCAGATGACGAAAAGCGACACCAGCCAGAGCGATGGTGGACGCCGTTACATGCTGCGCGCGCTGGGCAAGACCAAGGCCGAACGCGATGCGATGTCGCCGGTGAACCATGCCGGCAAGATCGGCATTCCGGTCTATCTCGCCGCCGGCGCCCGCGATCCGCGCTGCCCGCCGGAGAACACCGAAGCGATGCACAAGGCGCTGGTCGCCGCAGGCAACACGCCGGAAGGCATGATGATCACCAGCGGCGAAATGCACGGCTTCTACAAGGACGAGAACAAGCTCGCGCTGTACACGGCGATGCTGGATTTCTTCGCGAAGCACATCGGCGGCAAACCCGCCGCAGGCGGCGCGCGCAGCGGACGCTGAGCGACCGCACCCTCCGGAAAGAAGAACGGGCCGCGATGCGGCCCGTTCTTTCGTACACGCGGCCGGGTCAGGCCCCGGATGCCTCATGCGCCCGCGAGGGACTTGAGCATCAAGCCCAGTAGATAGGCCAGCAGCGTACCGGTCGCGTAGCCCAAGGTGCCCAGCAGCGCACCGACCGGCGCCAGCGACGGATGAAACGCGGACGCCACCACCGGCGCGGACGCCGGGCCGCCGATGTTGCTCTGCGAGCCGATCGCGAAATAGAAGAACGGCACGCGCAGCAGTTTGCCCACGATCCACAGCAACGCGATGTGGCAGGCGATCCAGACGAAGCCGAGCAGCAGCAGTTGCGGACGGTCGAACAACGCGAAGATGTCCATCTGCATGCCGATCGCCGCGATCAGGAAATACAGCAGCAGCGTGCCGATGGTCGATGCGCCCGCGCCTTCGAGCGCACGGGCGCGGGTGAAGCTCAACGCGAGGCCGCCGAAGGTGGAGATCGCGATCACCCACACGAAGGGCTCGTGCAGGCTGACCTTCGAGGCCCAGGTCATGTTGGCCCCGAACCATGCGGACGCCGGCGCCGCGATGGCGTGGGCCAGCCCCACCAGGCCGAAGGCGATGCCGACGATGAGCATCTGGTCGGTGAGGGTCGGAATGCGCTCGTGCTGCGCCTTGAACGCCGCGATGCGCTGCTTGAGATCGTCGATGGCGCGGGTGTCGGCGCCGCTGCGGGCATCGATGTGCGCGGCGCGCTGGGCGAAGAAGATCAACGCCGCCATCCATGCATAGCCCACGGCGACGTCGACCACCGCGAACTGGCCGAAGGTGGTGGCGTCGACGTCGAAGATTTCCTTCATCGCCATCATGTTGGCGCCGCCACCGATCCAGCTGCCCGCGAGCGCCGTCATGCCGGACCAGGTGTCGCCGGCCATCGCCTCGGGAAAGATCGCGCGCATCAGCACGAACGCGATCACGCCGCCGAGCATCACGCTGATGGAGGCCGTGGCGTACATCGCCAACAGCTTCGGGCCGAGGCGCAGGATCGCGCGGATGTCGACCGACAGCGTCAGCAACACCAGCGCCGCGGGCAACAGCACGCGGCTGGCGACCGGGTTGTAGAGTTTGCTGGCGCCGCCATCGATGACGCCGAACGTGTTGTAGAGACCGGGCAACAGGTAGCACAGCAACAGCGGCGGCACGACCGCGTAGAACCGCTTGAAGACTCCGCGCTCGCGCGATGCCGTCCAGAAGACCGCGGCCAGGGTGGCGGCGATGAGGCCGAACACCACGATGTCGTTGGAGATCAGCGGCGGAGCGGTGTCGGCAGGCGTCGGGAGAGCCATCGGCGGGCGTCTGTCTTCGGAACGGCCGTCGATCATGCCCGAGCCGCAGGATGCGCGCACGTGCCGCGCGCAGGTCCCGTCGCGAAGCGTCGCGCGACCGCGGGCCGCGACGAAAAACGCCCCGGAATCCCGGGGCGTTCGATCGCATCGTCGATGGACGCCGGGCGGCGGCCGATCAGGGCGCGATGTATTTCTTCAGCCAGGCATGCACGGTGTCGTGCCATTGCACGCTGTTCTGCGGCTTCAGGACCCAGTGGTTCTCGTCCGGGAAGTACAGCAACTGCGAATCGATGCCCTTGCGCTGCAGCGCGGTGAAGCTCGACAGACTCTGGTCGATCGGCACGCGGAAGTCGTTCTGCCCGGACACCACCATCATCGGCGTCTTCCACTTGTGGATGTGGCGCGCCGGATTGAAACGTTCGTAGCCTTCCGGCTTGTCGTGCACGGTGCCGCCGAACTCCCATTCGGAGAACCACAGTTCTTCGGTGACCAGCCCCATCGAGCGCGTATCGAACACGCCGTTGTGGTTGACCAGGCACTTGAACGGCGCGTTGCCCTTCTTGTCGAACCAGTTGCCGGCGATCCAGTTGATCATGTAACCGCCGTAGCTGGCGCCGAGCGCGCAGGCGCGGTCGCCGTCGAGGAACGGATATTTCTTCTGCGCCGCGGCCCAGCCCTTCTGCAGATCCTCCAGCGGACGATCGCCCCAGTGGCCGCTGATCGAATCGGTGAACTTCTGGCCGTAACCGGTGGACCCGTGGAAATCGATCATCACCACCGCGTAGCCCTGGCCGGCGTAGGTCTGCGGGTTCCAGCGATAGCTCCAGCCATCGCCGAAGCTGCCCTGCGGGCCGCCGTGGATCAGGAACGCCACCGGATAGCGCTTGCCTTCCTCGTAATTCCACGGCTTGACCACGTAGCCGTGCACCGTCTCGTTGTTCCAGCCCGGGAACCGGAACTGCTCGTACTCGCCGAAACGCACGTCGGGCAGCATCTCGGCAGCGTCGGGCGTGATCGCGCGCAGCGGCGCCTTGCCGTCGGCGGTGGTGGTGAAGATGCGGTCGCCGGTCTTCATCGAGTTGGCGGCGATCGCCAGCGTGCCGCCGCTGAGTTCGAAGGCGCCGACGGTGCCGTCCTTGTAGATGGACGTCACTTCGCCGTTCGCGATGGACACCGAGAACAGCGGACGACGGCCGAGTTCTTCGGCGGTGGTGTAGATCGAGGCGCCGTCGGCCGACAGCACGAGACCATCGGCCGAGGCGTCCCACTTCGGCGCGATCTCGCGCGTCGCACCGCTGGCCAGATCCATCGCCATCAGCGCGAAGCGATCGGCCTCGAAACCGGGGCGCTTCATCGCGCGGTAGTACAGGGTGCGGCCGTCGGCGCTGAACACCGGCGTGGTGTCCCAGGCCTTGTTCGCCTCGGTGAGATTGCGCGACGGATCGTTGCCGTTGGCGGGGATGAGGTAGAGATCGAAATTGGTGCTGGTGGGCTCGGCGCGATCGGCCTTGCGCGCCGACACCACCAGCGAGGCGCCGCCCGGCGACCAGGTGAATTCGCCGGCATCGCCGAACGGCTTCGACGGCACGTCGCCGCGCACGTCGGCGCCGACCAGGATCGCGTTCTTCAGCGGTTTGTCCTTGCTCGGGTCCTTGCCCAGGACCGGCAGGGTGGCGACGAACAGGCGATTGAGGCGGCCGTCGGCCCAAGTGTCCCAATGACGGACGAAGAGTTTGTCGTAGAGCACGCCGCTGCTCTTGCGCGCGGCGGTCTCGTCCAGCCGCTTCTTCGTGCAGGCGAGATCGCCGCCGCAATCGGGAAAGGCCTCCAGGCCCAACGCGACGCGCTTGCCGTCGGGCGACAGCTTGAACACGCCCACGTCCAGCGGCAGATCGGTCAGCTGGCGCGGCTCACCGCCGGCGGCGGGAATCGCATACAGCTGCTGGCTGCCGGACTTGGCGCTGAGGAAGTAGACGGTCTTGCCGTCGGGCGAAAACGACGGCGAGTTGACGTTCCAGCCTTCCGGAGTCAGCCGCCGCGGCGGCAGCTTGTCGCGGGCGACCAGGTTCTCGATCCACAGCCCGGTGCTGCCCTTGTTGGCGGCGAAGTCGACGCTGCGTTTGGCGAACACCAGCTGGCGACCGTCCGGGGACAGGGTCGGCGAGGAATAGCGGTCGAGGGTGACCAGATCGCGCGGCTGCAGACCGCGGGCGGCGGAAGCGGTCATCGGCAGCGCCATCGCGAGGGCGAGGCACAAGGCGGTACGCATCGGAG
>JAYRTK010000235.1:0-5554 GCA_041919595.1 Lysobacteraceae bacterium | reverse complement strand
GTCGTCGACCGGCGGCTCGAACTCCACCGAACGCGGCCCGATCCAGGTGGTATTGCCGGCCGCATCGTAATGCCGCTCGGTATTCCCGATCGTCCACAGACGATGCGTCTGCGGCTGCATGGTATAGGTCCGCGTCATCCATTCGTTGACCGTCGGGCCCGGCACGCACGGTTCACCTGGCGCCATCCCCTCGCAGTTCTGTGTCGTCATCGTGACCAGACGACCGGAGAACGTCCGATTGCCGGTACGGTCATAGTCGTAACGCTGTTGCTGTACCTGCGCGGCGTCGCGCACGTCGACAAGCCGGTTCAGGCCGTCGTAGATGTACCGACGCAGCGGCGGCTCCTCCTGCTTGCCGTTGCGCACCGTCACCAGGTTCCCCACCGCATCGAACTCGTAGCCCAGACTGATCCCAGGGCCAGTGCCATTCTCCGGGCCGTCCTCGATCACGCCCGGGCGGCCGTCCAGATTCAGGGTCCGGCGGTACTGCAGGCCATTGCCGTAGGTCCATGCCACCACCGGACCGAACGGCGCGTACACCGCATCGCCCAGAAGGCGCTGCGAGTTGCCTTCGCTCAACCGGTCGATCGCCGCCACCCGCCCCTGTGCGTCATGGACATACGCGATCACCGCGCCATCGGGATACGTCATCGTCAGCAACCGCCCGTTCGCCGCGTATTGCCACTGCAGCACGAAGGTCTTGCCCAGGGTGCGCTGGACCTTGCGCGTGAGATCACCGAAGCTGTTGTAGCAGTACGTCGTGCTGCCCGAGCCGTCGGTCATCTTCGCGAGCCGGCCGACGAGGAAGGATTCGCCGGCGGTGCAATCGCTCTGCGCGATGTCGTGGACGTAGGTCTCGTTGAGCGTCGTGTCCTGCGGGTAGCTCACCGCGGTGACACGGCCGAGCGCGTCGTAGGTCAGCGTGCGCTGGCGGCCGTCGGCATCGGTGGTCTGTGTCGGGTGGCCGGCGCTGTCGTGGCTCGACGTGGTGATGCCGGTGTCGGGACTGGTCTGCTGCAACCGATCGCCGTAGACGTTGTAGCCGTAGGTCGTGTGCAGGCCGCTGGGATCGATCACCCGCGTCGTCCGGTCGAGGGCATCGTATTCGCTGACGATCTCGGCGCGGTCGGGCGCGGTCGTGGCCGCAGTCGCGTTCTGCAGGCTGCGCGTGAGCCGGCCCAGCGCATCGTAGTCGTGGTCGGTCTGCCGTCCGAGCGCATCGGTGGCCAGATCGAGCCGGCCCTCGGGGTCGTAGGTGTAAGCCATCGTGGCCGGATACAGGTAGCCGCCGCTGCCGTCCGGGGTCTGCGCGCGAGCGTCGCGGATCGCGGTCAGCTGGCCCAGCGCGTTGTAGCTGCGCGCCAGCGTGCGACGCAGCGCACCGGAAGAATCCAGAACCTCCTCCTTCGTCCGCTCGCCCGACGCGTTCAGCGTGTAGACGATCGCATTGCCGTCGTTGTCGACGATCGTGGTCAGCCGCCGCGCGTCGTCGTAATCGAACAGCAGGAACGCGCCGTCCGGCTGGATCGTCTTCTTCACCGCGCCATCGGGCCAGTACTCGATGCGTGCGATGCGGTCGTCGCTCTCGCTGCCGGCGTCGGTGCCGCGGATCTTCGTCGCGATCGGCCGACCGCGCGGGTCGTACTCGATGTCGGTGGTCACGCCGTTGGCGTCGCGGATCGACCGCACCCGGCCCGCACCGTCATTGGCGAGGATCTCGACCGTCTGGCCCAGCGCGTTCGTGGTCTTCCACAGGTCGCCCTTCCGCCAGGCGCAGGTCGCCGGCGCGGTCGCGCAGTCGGGGTGATCGGACATCCGGTATTGATAGCTCACGACATCCGCCACGTCCGTGCGCGGGCCGTCGACCGACATCGGCAACCCCGTCGAAGGACAGATCCCGGCATCGACATCCGGCTGTTCGCAGTAGGTCAACGTGCTCGTGCGGATGATGTTGGTCGCCGTGTCCTTGACCGAGATCGCCGTGGGCTGCAGCCGCGCATTGCGAACGACGCGCATCTCGCGGTGACCCGCACGCGTCATCAACACCCGGTTGCTCGCGAGCGAACGTCGGGTTTCGCTGCTGCGCTCCAGCGTGGTTCCGTAGGCTTCGCGCACGATATGGATCAGCGCCTGCTCGCCACTGACCGCATCGGTCGCCTCGACGTACTCGTGCTTCGTGACGACGCTGTTGCGATCGACGGACTCGCTGAGCCGGCGACGGAAGTCGGTCGCGATCGGGAAGTAGGTCCGGCTCTCGCTCCTGCCCGAATGCGTTGCTCCGGAAAGCTGGCGATACGGCACATCCGCACCGTCGGCGGTGATCCCATACGTGGTCTGCAGACCATCGGCGTCGGTCACGATCGCGCCACCGGAAGCCGGATACACGAAGCTGCTGCCCGGCACTCCACCGGCATAGCTGCTGGCGGTCATCCGGCCCTTCGCGTCGTACTGGTAGGTGCTGTAGCGCGCACCGGCGATGCTCACGCCGGTGAGATGCCAGGGAAAGCGGCTGTCCTCGTAGTGGTAGGCGCGATCGCTCCCGTCCGCGAACACCACCGACGCCAGCGTTCCCGCCGGCGGATGGATATAGCTCGCCAGCAGCAGGCCGTCGGCGCGGATCGCCGCGATCCGCGGCTCAAGCGAGACATCGGCGTCGACGTATTCGAAGGTCAGCGAACGCCCGGTCGAATGGACGATGGACACGATGCGGTCGATCGCATCGTGCTGATAGGTCAATGCGCTGCCATCATCGAAGCGCTGCTCGGTCATCCGACCCCGCGCGTCGAAACTCACGACCCGGCTCGCGGCATGCAATGTCCACGGACCGCTGCCGGTCACGCGGTCGCCGCTGCCGTCGACCGCTTCGCGATAACCTGCGAATGCCTTCAGCGGAATTTCAGAGCCGTCCTCACGGATCAATCCGACCGCAGCACCGCTGTTGAGGGTCAGACGCATCGCGTGGTTGTGGGTCCAGCCGCGCCCCAGTGCACTGCGACCGGAGGCGGTGCCGGAATGGTAGGTCCGGACGAAGGACACCCAGCCCAGGTCGAAGTCGGCCGGCTCGGGCTGGTATTTCTCGCCGTTCGCCACATCGACCGGGTTGTCCACCCGGGTGCAGCCCGCCGTGCAGGCCACCGGCTTCGAGGCGATGATCTGGGTCGCACCGCCACCGCACACGCCTTCGGCCACGTTCCAGGACAGGTTGGCCGGACACGCCACCGTGCGCTCACGGAACATCGCCGTGCTCGACGGCGAGTACGAACAGCCGGTGAAGGTCGCGCTGTAGGTCCGCTTCTCGTTGGAAGACGGACCGTTGGCGTACCCCCCGGTTCGCGTCCACTCGCCGTCCGCAACCACGCTCACATGCGAACAGCCACGCTGATCGCTGAGCGCCTGGTAGAAGACCTTGAGTGCATCGTGCGCCTCCTGCTCGGTCAGGTACGGCGTGCCGCTGCCCTGATTGGCGTACTCCCACACCGACTCCGACGGAACGGCCGCACCGCGCCAGTAGTGGTAATACGTCTGCGCATCGCGGACCTCGATGTCCTTGATGTAGCGGTACGCGGAATAATTGGCCCACAGCGCGGCCTCCGCCGCTGCTTGGGTGTCGTACTGCATGCTCGACAGCGTCCACACACGACCGCTTTCCTGTGCGGAGACGGGCAATGCCCCGACCAGCAGCAAGCCGGCAGCGAATCGCCGCAACCACCGCCATCGCACCGCGCCGCTACCCGGACTGCTTGCCGCAGCCCCATATCCCACCGAATCCGCTTCCGATCGCATGCCTCGCCCCTGTCCGATGTCGTGGCCTCCGCACAGGATCGGTGAACGATCGCGCGTTACATGCGCCCCCGTCGGAACCGCCGCGCCCTCCTGGCCGCGCATCCAGCCTGTCGTCGGAGACGCTAGTCACGCCGCCAAGCCGTGTCAATGTCGACGTCGAGCGGATCCACAATGCGGTCACCCGGAACCGCTCTGGACGCGCAGCGCCAGGACGGCATCCCCGCCCCGTGCGGACCGGTCAGGAGGTGATGACCTGGCTCAACTCCGTCCAGCTCGGCGGCGGTGGCCAGTCCGCGGTCTGGTTGCCGGCGAGAATCCGCCGCAGATCGTGGCGGTCGAGCTGAGGTGCCAGCGTCACCAGCAATTCGACGGTGTAGTCGCGCAGCACGCGTTCGCGCGGCAGCACCGCCCAGGCCGTGCATTCGGGGATCGAATCCGGCGCCGGCAGTGCGATCAGATCGCCGTCCTGGATCGCGCTCACCGCCATTTCCGCGAGCAGACCGACGCCGATGCCGGCGCGCACATAGGTCTTGATCAGATCGGCGTCGCGCGCGGTCATCGCCAGTTGCGGTTCGAGGCCGCGGGCGGCGAAGGCGCGTCGCAGCGACGAATCGGGACGGATCGAGGATTCGTAGCTCACCAGCGGGTAAGCGGCCAGATCCGCAAGCGATGGCCGCGTACCCATCTGCGCCAGGGGATGCGCGCGCGGCAGCACCACCACGCGACGCCAGCGGAACAGCGGAATCGCGATGCCGTCGGCCGGGGCGCCGCCGGCGGTGCTGATCAGCGCGAGATCGGCCTCACCGCGCGCGAGTTGCGTCAGCACATCGCCGTCGGCACTCGGCTGCAGATGGATGCTCAGCTGGGGATAGGCCTGATGCACCTGCGAGATCACCGCCGGCAGCACGAAGCGCGCCTGGGTGTGCGTGGTGGCGATCAGCAACTGGCCCTGGCCGTCGCGGCGCTGGTTGGCGGCGAAGGCACGGATGTTGGCGGCCTCGGTGAGCAGCCGGCGCGCATGATTCAGTACCTGGGTGCCGGCGGGCGTCAGACCTTCGAGGCTGCGGCCCTTGCGCACGAACAGCAGGAAGCCGAGTTCGTCCTCCAACTGCTTGAGCTGCTTCGACAGCCCGGGCTGGGTCGCGTGCACGTGCTCGGCCGCCGCGGTGATGTTGAAACCGGCATCGGCGATCGCGACGAAGTAGCGAAGTTGGACGAGGGTCATGACGAGGGTTCCGCGACGCGGATGCGCCGGGTCGATCCCGGTGGCGCCCGCATCTCTTTATTCGGATCAAGCGATATCTATAGCAGATCGCCGACGGACCTCTACCATAGACCGTTATTCCAAATGGGCATATAGGCAAGCGGGGCCGTCATTTCCGACCTCCCCGCCCCGGAACTACGTTGAATCCCCCTGCCCATGGTGGATCGCCATGCCCGACGCCCCGCATCGTGCGGACCAGCACGCCCCGGACGCCCTCGCTGCGACCGGCGGCACGGCGGTCGGCGGCATGGCCGAGGACGTGCCGCCGCTGTTCCCGGCCTTTCTCGACCTGCGCGGCCGCCCGGTGCTGGTGGTCGGCGGTGGTGCCGTGGCCCGGCGCAAGATCGCCGCCCTGCTGCCCACCGGCGCCCGGATCCGGGTCGGTGCCCCGGCCCTCGATCCCGAGGTCTCGGCCTGGGCCGCCGAAGGACGGATCGAACATCTGCCGGCCACCTTCGAGCCCGCCTGGCTCGACGACGTGTGGCTGGCGATCGCCGCCACCGATGA
>JAYRTK010000234.1:0-5580 GCA_041919595.1 Lysobacteraceae bacterium | reverse complement strand
ACCGCGTCCAGACGCTGGTTCTCGCGGATCGCGACGTACTCCATTTCCGGCGTCACGATGCCGCGCTTCGCATAGTGCATCTGCGACACGTTCATGCCGGCCTTCGCGCGCTGCGGCAGGGCGCGGTTCGGGAAACGCACGGCGTCGAGCTTCGGATCGGCCTCGCGGGCGCGACCGAACTCGGAACTGAGCATGGTGAGACGTTCGGTGTCGCCACGCTCCTCGATCCAGCGGGCGCGGAGCGGCGCGAGACCGGCCGACAGATCGATGGTCGCATCCGGATCGGTGTAGGGACCGGACGGGTCGTAGATCGTCACCGCGGGATTGTCCTCGCCACCGAACAGGGTCGGCGTGCGCGAGAGGCCGACCTCGCGCATCGCCACCCGCAGATCCGGACGCGAGCCCTCGACGAAGATCTTGCGCGAGCCGGGAATCGGCCGGGTCACGGATTCGGAGAGTTGTTCGGTCTGCTGGCGCAGGCTGTCGGCGGGTACGGCATTCATCGGCATTCGTCCTGGAAGGGTGCGAGGGACTCGCATGGACGAAGCGGCGGCGCGGCCGACCGGCAGCCGGCGGCTCACGAAGCTCCCTACGCCGGTCTCAACCGGTCACGGCACGCGCCCTCGGTGGCGCGCATGCCCAGGTTCGAAGGGTCTGTCTCAATCGCCGGCCGGGCCGGCGATACCCCCGCTTCAGAACGGCCATTGAACCATTCCCCGCCCCGGGCCGCCAGCCGCAGGGGCCGCCCCATGCCTGCGCGACGCGCGGATGGCCTGTTCATTTTCGGCCGAATCCGGTCAAATTCCCGGACCTCCGCCCGTTTTTGTGACCGTTGCCCATGCCGAACGCCCATCGCATCACCTGGCGCGACACCCTCCGCTATCGTTTCGAAAACACGCTTTCGCGCGGCACGATCGCGATCATCGGCTGGCTGGGGCTGCTGTCGTCGGGCATCGTCGCCCTGGCGACCCTGACCATCTGGCTCCTCGGCATCGGCGCCAATCCCGACGACGCCGGCACCGGCATCGGTCCGCTCGAAGGTGCCTGGCAGAGCCTGCTGCACGCGATGGACCCGGGCACCCTCGCCGGCGACCAGGGGTGGGTCCTGCGCCTGCTGATGCTGACGGTCACCATCGGCGGCATCTTCATCGTCAGCATGCTGATCGGCACGATCACCTCCGGCCTCGAAGCCCGCCTCGACGAGATGCGCAAAGGCCGCTCGCGGGTGATCGAAAAGAATCACACCCTGATCCTCGGCTGGTCGAGCAAGGTCTACTCGATCATCGGCGAACTGATCATCGCCAACGAAAACCAGAAACGTCCGTGCATCGTCATCCTCGCCGACCAGGACAAGGTCGAAATGGAGGACGACATCCGCGCCAAGTTTCCGGACACGAAGAACACCCGGGTGATCTGCCGCAGCGGCAACCCGCTGGATCTCGACGATCTCGCGGTCGCCGCACCGCACGACGCGCGCTCGATCATCGTGCTCGCGCCGGAAACCGAGAACCCCGACATCCACGTGATCAAGTCGGTGCTGGCGATCACCAACAATCCCGACCGGCGCGATACGCCCTATCACATCGTCGCCGAGATCCGCGACCCGGAGAACCTCGAAGCGGCGCATCTGGTCGGCGGCGACGAAGCGGTCTTCATCCAGGGCGGCGATCTGATCGCGCGGGTCACCGCGCAGACCTGCCGCCAGTCCGGCCTCAGCGTGGTCTACACCGAACTGCTCGATTTCGACGGCGCCGAAATCTATTTCACGGATGCCGGCGAACTCGCCGGACGCAGCTACCGGCAGGCGCTGTCGAGCTTCGAGGATTCGACCGTGATCGGGCTGATGCGCGCCGATGGCGAAACGCTGATCAACCCGCCGATGGCCACGCCGATCGGCGCCGGCGACCGGATCATCGCGATCAGCGAAGACGACGACACCCTGATCCCGTCGAAGAGCGCGCCGCCGGCACCCGACGTCGCCTGCATCGTCGAGGGCGCCACCGGAGAGCCCGCGCCGGAACGCACGCTGGTGCTCGGCTGGAACGAGAAGACCGAGGCGGTGATCCGCGAACTCGACAACTACGTGGCCAAGGGCTCGAAGATCACCGCGATCCGGGGCTGGAGCGAGGACGAGGCGAGCATGGCCGCGGCCGCGGCGCTGGTCCGCCAGCGCATGGCCCTGCGCATCGGCGACATCGCCAGCCTGACCACGCTCCAGGACCTGGACGTGGGCGCCTACGACCACATCATCGTGATGAGCGATACCCGCCTGCCGGTGCAGGAGGCGGATGCGCAGACGCTGATCTGCCTGCTGCATCTGCGCAATCTGGCGGACGCCGCCGGCAAGGATCTGAGCATCGTCAGCGAGATGATGGACGTGCGCAATCGCGCCCTGGCCCAGGTCGCGAAGGCCGACGACTTCATCGTCAGCGACACACTGGTGAGCCTGATGCTGTCGCAGCTGTCCGAAAACAAGCATCTGGATCGGGTGTTCAAGGTGCTGTTCAGCGCGGAAGGCTCGGAAATCTACATCCGTCCGGCGCGCGACTACGTCGCGATCGGCCACGAACTGGATTTCCACACGGTCCTGGAATCGGCCGCGCGCCGCGGCGAAACCGCGATCGGTTACCGGGTCGTCGCCGACGGTGGCGATGCGTCGAAGGGCTTCGGCGTGAAGGTCAATCCGAACAAGTCCGGACGCTTCCGTTTCGCCGACGGCGACCAGGTGATCGTGCTCGCCGAGGATTGATGCAGGAGCCAGGAGGAGCGGCCTTCAGGCCGCTCGACCAGACCGTGAATGGACGGGCCGCGAACGGATCGGGCAATGGACCCGGACGCCCCTATCGCAACGCGGCGTTGATCTTCTCCAGCGCCGCGGCGCCCGGATTCAATTCCGCGGCTTCGAGCGTGTTGAGCGGCCTGGCGGTGGTGTTGAGGTGGCCGTGCAGATCGTTCGCGTTGGGATCGACGAACAGCAGCCCGGTCACCACTTCGCCGCGCGCATGGCGCTGCTGGATGAGGTTCATCGCTCCGATCCGGTCGCGCGGATCGTAGGCGTCGTCGAGCTTGTGCAGACGCAGCACCGAGCCGTCGTGCTGCTCCACCGAAATCGTGTCGCCGGCGGGGTAATCCACCGCGATCTCGCTCCGCGGCACCATCACATCGAGCTGGTTGACGGCCTCGTTGTGCTCGCGCACGTAGTCGTAGCTCTTGGTGCTGCCGGCGTGGTTGTTGAAGGCCACGCAGGGGCTGATGACATCGATGAATGCCGCGCCGCGATGCGACAGCGCCCCCTTGATCAGCGGCACCAGCTGCTTCTTGTCGCCGGAAAAACCGCGACCGACGTAGCTGGCCCCCAGCTGCAGCGCCATGGTCACCAGATCGAGCGGGCTGTCGGTGTTGGCGACGCCCTTCTTCGACACCGAACCCTGATCGGCGGTGGCCGAGAACTGACCCTTGGTCAGGCCGTAGACGCCGTTGTTCTCGATGATGTAGACCATGTTCACGCCACGACGGATGGCATGGACGAACTGGCCGATGCCGATCGACGCCGAATCGCCGTCGCCGGACACGCCGAGATAGATCAGCTCGCGATTGGCGAGATTGGCGCCGGTCAGCACCGACGGCATGCGCCCGTGCACGGTGTTGAAACCGTGCGACTGGCCGAGGAAATAATCCGGCGTCTTGCTGCTGCAGCCGATGCCCGAGAGCTTGGCGACCCGGTGCGGTTCGATGTCCAGTTCCCAGCAGGCCTGGATGATCGCCGCGGAAATCGAATCGTGGCCGCAGCCCGCGCAGAGCGTGCTGATCTTGCCCTCGTAATCTCGGCGGGTGAAACCGATCGCATTGCAGGCGAGCGTCGGATGATGCAGCCTGGGTTTGGCGAGATAGGTCATGGCTCAGGCCACCTTGTCGCACTGTTCGGCGGGACGGATGCGCTGTTCGATCGCATCGGCGATGAAACGCGCGGTGATCGGCGTGCCGTCGTAATGCAGCACCGCGACCAGGCGCGCCGGATCGATGTCGAATTCGTTGATCAGCAGGGTGCGCAACTGGCCATCGCGATTCTGCTCGACCACGAAGACCGCCTCGTGCGTGTCGATGAACTCGCGCACGGAGTCCGGAAACGGGAAGGCCCGGACCCGCAGGGTATCGAGGGCGATGCCATCGCCGTGCAGACGCGCGATCGCTTCCTGCATCGCCGGGCTGGTCGACCCGAAATGGATCGCGCCGAATCGCGCCGGCAGTGCCGCGCGGGTCAGCAACGGCTGCGGCACCAGCGACCGCGCGGTGTCGAACTTCTTCAGCAGCCGCTGCATGTTGTAGACGTAATCCTGGCCGCGTTCCGAATACTGCGCCTGCGGATTGCGCGAGGTGCCGCGGGTGAAGTACGCGCCCTTGTCCGGATGCGTGCCCGGATAGGTGCGATACGGAATGCCGTCGCCGTCGATGTCCTTGTAGCGCGCGAATTCCCGGCCCGCTTCGAGATCGTCGCGATCCAGCACCTTGCCGCGATCGTAGGCGCGCCGGTCGTCCCATGCGAACGGCGCGCACAGCCGCTGGTTCATGCCGATATCGAGATCGGTCATCACGAACACCGGCGTCTGCAGGCGATCGGCAAGATCGAGCGCATCGGCCGCGAACGAGAAACACTCGTGCGGATCTTCCGGAAACAGCAGGATGTGCTTGGTGTCGCCATGCGAGGCGTAGGCGGCGGACAGGAGATCCGACTGCTGGGTCCGGGTCGGCATGCCGGTGGAGGGACCGCCGCGCTGGACGTCGATGATCGTGACCGGGATCTCCGCGAAATAGGCCAGACCGATGAACTCGTTCATCAGCGAAACACCCGGGCCCGACGTCGCGGTGAATGCCCGCGCGCCGTTCCACCCGGCGCCGACGACCATGCCGATCGAGGCGATCTCGTCCTCCGCCTGGATGATCGCGTATCGATTCTCGCCGGTCGCGGCATCGACACGGAATTTCTGGCAGTACTTCTGGAAGGATTCGGCCACCGAGGACGACGGCGTGATCGGATACCACGCACAGACGGTGGCGCCGCCGTAAACGCAGCCGAGCGCGCTGGCGGCGTTGCCTTCGGCGAAGATGCGGTCACCGATGGCGTCGGCCTTGCGCACGCGCAGGCCGACCGGGCATTCGAGATGCGTCAGCGCCCAGTCGCGGCCGAGATGCAGCGCCTCGATGTTCGGTTTCAGCAGTTTCTCCTTGCCCTTGTACTGTTCGCCGATCAACTGCTCGATCGCCGGCACGTCCATGTCCAGCAGCGCGCTGAGCGCACCGACGTACATGATGTTCTTGAACAGCTGACGCTGGCGGGGATCGCTGTAGGTGGCGTTGCAGATCTCGGTCAGCGGCACGCCGAGCACCTGGATGTCGTCGCGGAACTTCGATTTCGGCAGCGGCTTGCTGTTGTCGTAGAACAGATAGCCGCCCGGTTCGATCTCGGCGAGGTCGGCGTCCCAGGTCTGCGGATTCATCGCCACCAGCATGTCGACGCCACCGCGGCGGCCGAGCCATCCGGCTTCGCAGACCCGCACCTCGTACCACGTCGGCAGCCCCTGG
>JAYRTK010000233.1:0-5589 GCA_041919595.1 Lysobacteraceae bacterium | reverse complement strand
ACGTCGACGTCCTTCACCGCGGCGATGATGCCCTCGGCGATCATGTCGCAGCGGACGATGCCGCCGAAGATGTTGACGAAGATCGCCTTCACGTCGGGATCGCGCAGGATCAGCTTGAACGCCTCGGTCACGCGCTCCTTGTTGGCGCCGCCGCCGACGTCGAGGAAGTTCGCCGGCTCGCCGCCGTTGAGCTTGATCACGTCCATCGTCGCCATCGCGAGACCGGCGCCGTTGACCATGCAGCCGATGTTGCCGTCCATGGTGACGTAGTTCAGATCGTGCTGGCTGGCCAGCACTTCGGTCTCGTCTTCCTGGCGGATGTCGCGCATCGCGGCCAGTTCCGGATGACGGAAGGTCGCGTTGTCGTCGGAATTGATCTTGCCGTCGAGCACGGCCAGATCGCCGTTGGTGAGGATCGCCAGCGGGTTGAGTTCGACCAGCGCCAGATCCTTCTCGTTGAAGAGCTTGTACAGGCCGAGCATGATCTTCGTGAGCTGGCCGACCTGCTTCGCGTTGAGGCCCAGGGCGAAGCCCATGTCGCGGCACTGGTACGGCTGCAGGCCCTGCACGTAGTTCACGTCGAGGGTCTTGATCGCATCGGGATTCTCGACCGCGGTCTTTTCGATCTCGACGCCGCCGTCGGCGGACGCGATGAAGGTCACCGCCTTGCTGGAGCGGTCGACGAGCACCGACAGATAAAGCTCTTGCGCGATGTCGGTGGCCTGGGTCACCAGCACGCTGTCGACCGGCAGGGCGACACCGGCGGACTGATAGGTCGCCATCTTCGTGCCGAGCATGCCCTTGGCGTAGTCGCGGACCTCGTCGTAGGTCTTGGCCAGCTTGACGCCGCCGGCCTTGCCGCGACCGCCCGCGTGGATCTGGGCCTTCACCACCCAGAAGTCGCCGCCGATGGCCTTGGCCGCGTCGACGGCCTCCTCCGGCGTGCGCGCGACGCGCCCGGCCGGGACTGCGATGCCGTACTCGGCAAACAACTGCTTCGCCTGATATTCGTGGAAGTTCATGTGGGTTCCATGCGGGAAGGACGTGCCGCACGCGGGTGCGGGGAGCCGAGGGCCGGCATCGCCCGGAGAGCGACCGGGCCGGCGCGGACAGGGCGCTATTCTCGCCGATGCGCCCGGCGCGGACCAGCCCGGACCATGGTCGAAGCCGACGCGCGCATCGTCCGGGGCGCCTATACTCCCGCCATGCCCCCCCGGACCCAGGGCCCGAGCCCCGCCAACGCATCCGCCCAGCCGGCGCAGGATTACCAGCGGCGCGAACTCTATCTGTTCGCGCTCTACCGGATGCTCGAAGCCGGGCTGCTGGCGCTGCTGGTGTTCGGTCCGGTGGCCCCGCTGCAGCCGCAGGCAGGCCATCACCCCCTCGTGTACGCGGTCGCGGCCGCCTATGTCGCCGCCGCGTTCGCGCTGCTGTTCCATGCGCGCCGCGCGAAGACCGTCGCGACGCCCACCCTGGTCGGCGTCGGCGTCGACATCCTGGTGGCCTCGCTGATCGCGCATGCGGTACCCACCGCCGCCTCGGGCGTGGCCCTGATGCTGATGTTCAACGTGGGCTCGGCCTCCCTGCTGCTCTCGCTGCGGATGGGGCTGGGCGTGGCGATCCTGGCATCGGTCGGCCTGGCCTCGGCCTATCTGTGGACCCTGCTCCTGGAACAACAGCCGGCCCGGCCGATGGCCGAGCTGATGATGTTCACGGTGAGCTTCCTGGCCATCGCCACCCTGACCCACCAGTTGCGCGTGCAGATGCGCGCGACCGAAGCCCTGGCCGAACGCCGCGGCGCCGAAGCGGTGCGGCTGGCCGAGATCAACGAACTGATCATCCGGCGCATGCGCACCGGCGTGCTGCTGGTCGATCGCGAGGCGCAGATCCGGCTGGCCAACGAGGCGGCGATGCTGCTGCTGGGCGAAGGCGCCGCCGGGACCCGCCGACTGGTCGAAGCCGCCCCGGAACTGGCGCTGCGGCTCAGCGAGTGGCTGCGCAACGGCCTGCCGAACGAAACCCCGCTGCGCTTGGGCGGCGACCAGTTCGAAGTGGTGCCGCGCTTCGCCCGGCTGCTGGCCAACAGCGACAACACCCTGATCTTCCTCGACGACACCTCGCTGGTCTCGCGCCGCGCCGAGTCGCTGACCCTGGCCGCGATGGGCCGGTTCTCCGCCAGCCTCGCCCACGAGATCCGCAACCCGCTGGCCGCGATCAGCTACGCCGCGCAGTTGCTGGAAGAGTCGCGCGACCTGCCCGACGGCGACCGGCGCATGGTCCAGATCATCCACCAGCAGTGCATGCGCACCAACAGCATCGTCGAGAGCGTGCTCGGCCTCGCCAGGCGCGAGCGCGCCACCGCAGAGCACGTCGAACTGGTCGGATTCCTGCGCAATTTCATCGAGGAATTCAAGCAGAGCGTGCCCGACGAGACCGACAACATCACTCTTGCCGCGCCGCAGCCGCTGGTCCCCGCGCTGATCGACCCCAAACACCTGCACCAGATCCTCACCGCGATGGTGCAGAACGCGCGCCGGCACGGCCATCTGCCCGGCGAGCCGGCGCGGATCACCCTGCACGCCTATCGGCTGGACGACGCGCCGGTGATCGACGTGATCGACCGCGGCCCGGGCATTCCGGAGGCGGTGGTGGCGCAACTGTTCCGGCCGTTCTTCACCACGTCCGAGCACGGCACCGGCCTGGGCCTGTACATCGCCCGGGAACTGTGCCGGGCGAACGGCGCCTCCCTGGAATACGTCCCCCTCCCCGGTGGCGGCTGCTGTTTCCGGATCACGATGCCGGGCCAGCACACGCTGCTGCCGGCCTGAGTCGAGCGCCCCCCGGCCGACCGGGTCAACGACACCGTCCGACAAGCCGATGTGCGGCTGTTGTCGCTGCCGCAAATGGGCTAAAGTTGACGCAGGAGGGCACCATGGCCGAGCAACGCAGCGCGCTGATTGTCGACGACGAGCACGACATCCGCGAGCTTCTGGTGGTGACATTGGGACGAATGGGCCTGCGGACCGATACCGCGCCCAATCTGGCGGTCGCCCGGGAAATGCTCAGCACGGTCGCCTATGACCTGTGCCTGACCGACATGCGCCTTCCGGACGGTTCGGGCTTGGAACTGGTGGCCGAGATCGCCACACGCTTCCCGACCACCCCGGTGGCGGTCATCACCGCCTACGGCAATGTCGAAGCGGCGGTCGAAGCCCTCAAGAGCGGCGCCTTCGATTTCGTCACCAAACCGGTCGACCTCACCGTGCTGCGCGGACTGGTCCGGCAGGCGCTCGACCTCAACACCCGCCGCCAGGCCAATCCCGAAGGCTCGACCCTGCTGCTGGGCGATTCGCCGGCAATGGTCGGCCTGCGCGAAACGATCACCAAGGTCGCCCGCAGCCAGGCCCCGGTCCACATCAGCGGCGAATCCGGAACCGGCAAGGAACTGGTCGCCCGCACCATCCACGCCCAGGGCTCACGCGCGGCCGGCCCGTTCATCCCGGTCAACTGCGGCGCGATCCCCTCCGAACTCATGGAAAGCGAGTTCTTCGGCCACAAGAAGGGCAGTTTCACCGGCGCCCACACCGACAAGCTCGGCCTGTTCCAGGTGGCCGACGGCGGCACCCTGTTCCTCGACGAAGTGGCTGAACTGCCGCTGCCGATGCAGGTGAAGCTGCTGCGCGCGATCCAGGAAAAGACCGTCCGCCCGGTCGGCGCCAATGCCGAGGTCCCGGTCGACGTCCGCATCCTGTCGGCGACCCACAAGGATCTCGACCAGCTGGTCGCCGACGGCAAGTTCCGCCACGACCTGTTCTACCGCATCAACGTGATCGAGCTGGACGTGCCACCGCTGCGCGAGCGCACCGGCGATCTGCCGCTGCTGTCCGAGGCCATCCTGAAACGGCTGGCCTACGCCATGAAACGGCGCGCCCCGAACCTGTCGCCGGAAGCGGTCGCCGCGCTGGAGGTCTATCCCTTCCCCGGCAATGTGCGCGAGCTGGAGAACATCCTCGAACGGGCGCTGGCCATGGCCGATGGCGAAACGATCGACGCCCGCGATCTGCGGCTGCCGAACGCCCCCACCCCGATCGCCGCACAGGCCGCGAACACCGCAGCGCCGATCGCCACCACCGCGCCGATCGGCGCCTCGATGGGCATCCTGCCGCCCAGTCCGCCCGCGGCCGGCGACCCGCGCAACCTCAACGCCCGCGACACCAGCACCAGCGCCCTGCCCTCCTACATCGAGGAAATCGAGCGCAACGCGATCCAGCAGGCGCTGCAGGAACACCGGTACAACAAGACCAAGACCGCAGCGGCCCTCGGCATCACCTTCCGTGCGCTGCGCTACAAGCTCAAGAAGCTCGGCATCGAATAATCCGCTGCCACGCAAGCCGGGGCCGGGATGCCCCCCCGGCTTGCGTCGACGGAGTCGCCGCGCATAATCGCCGGTCGTCTCCACCGTCGCGCGCCGCCATGACCCGCTGGAAAGCCTCCGCGATCCATTTCGCGATCAGCCTCGTCGTCCTCGTCGCCATCGTCGCCATCGCTGTCTGGCGCTGGTATCCGCCGGAACTGTTCGGCATGGCCAAGGCCGGCCCCCTGCTGTCGTTGCTGGCCGGCGTCGACCTCGTGCTCGGCCCCCTGCTCACCCTGCTGGTCTACGCGCCCGGCAAGAAATCGCTGAAATTCGACCTCACGGTCATCGCCCTGCTGCAGATCGCGGCCATGGCCTTCGGTCTGCACACGGTCTGGCAGTCGCGGCCGGTCTACATCGTCGCGGTGTCCGACCGCTTCCGGATGGTCTTCGCCAACGAAATCGACGCGCCCAGCGCGGCCCGCGCCAGGACCGAATTCCGCCATCTCCCGGCCTGGGGCGCGAAAACGGTGGCCGCGCCCCTGCCGGCGAACCCGAAGGCGCGACTGGAAGCGATGGTGGCCGGCTTCTCGGGCCTGGACATCTCCCAGCGCCCCGATTTCTTCACGCCCTACCCGCCGCGCGATCCCGCGTTCCTCCGCCAGGCCGTCCCCGCGCGCACCGCGCTCCAGTCGGCGCCCGAAACGGCCCGGGCAGACTGGGAACGCGTGTTCGCCAGCCATTCCGCGGCCGGCCCGCTGGCGATCATGCCGCTGCAGTCCTCGCGCGGCAGCGCCACCGTACTGATGCAGGCCTCCGACGGCCGCATCCTGGGCTACTCGCGCCTGGATCCCTGGCCCATCGTCGACGCATTGGAGGCGCGCAAGCGCCCGACATCCAAGTGAAACCATGACAGCCAGCGTCTTCCGAGACGGAATGCTGATTTTTCCCGACGAGAATTGACAGTCCGGGGCAAAGATGAACAGCCCTGACGCAATGCGTCACTTCCTGCCGTAACAGGATCGTGATCCAGTCGACAACGATGCGGACACATTCGAGACGAGGGTCCGGTCACGGAAGTTGGCATGCATCATGCGTATGATCTTCCCGCACGTGCTCTGCCGCACGGGCGCCAACGGAACCGGTCCTCCGCCGGCAACGGGGCACGTGATAAGAAACGTTTCGTCACACCACTCCCGAGGGATCCATCATGAAGAAGCAGCAAGGTTTCACCC
>JAYRTK010000232.1:0-5618 GCA_041919595.1 Lysobacteraceae bacterium | reverse complement strand
AGCACCTTCGCCACGGTGCCGCAGCCGGGTTCCACCTCGCGCCTCGATCCGATCCGCGAAGTGCTGCTCAACCAGCTCGTCTATCGCAACATGGGCACCCATGAGGCGATCGTCGGCACGCTGGCGACGAACCAGGATCCCGCCCGTTCCGGCACCGTGGTCGACGCCGGCATCCGCTGGTTCGAACTGCGTCGCGTCGGCAGCGGCGCCTGGACCCTGCATCAGGAAGGCACGTTCAGCCCGGGCGACAGCAGCACCCATCACCTGATGGGTTCGATCGCCATGGACAAGTTCGGCAACATCGGCCTGGGCTACAACGTCACCAAGACGACCACGCCGACCAAGTACGCGACCCTGGGTTACACCGGCCGTACCCCGAGCGATGCCGCCGGCGTGATGTCGCTGGGCGAGAATGAAGTCGCAGCCGGCGCCGCGGTCGAAACCTCGGGCCGCTGGGGCGACTACTACCAGATGACCGTGGATCCGGTCGACGACTGCACCTTCTGGTTCGTCGGCATGTACCGTCCGAGCGGCAGCTGGCAGACCCGCATCCAGGACTTCAAGTTCCCGGCCTGCAGCGGCGTGACCACCTACGCGGTCTCCGGCACCATCACCACCAGCGGCGGCGCCGGCATCAGCGGCGTGAACGTCAGCGCCGGCAGCAGCAGCGCCACGACCAACGCCAGCGGTGCCTACACGCTGAACCTGGCCAACGGCACCTACACGCTGACCCCGTCGCTGAGCGGTTACACCTTCTCGCCGACCACGCGCAGCGTCACGGTGAGCGGTGCGGCCGTCACCGGCCAGAACTTCACCGGCACGCCGCCGGCGAACGTTCCGCCGGTCGCGAACTTCACCTTCACCACCAGCGGTCTGACCGCCAACTTCACCGATACCTCCACCGACAGCGACGGCACCATCGCCTCGCGCAGCTGGAACTTTGGCGACAGCACCACCTCGACCGCGACCAACCCGAGCAAGACCTACGCTGCGGCCGGCACCTACACGGTCACGCTCACCGTGACCGACAATGGTGGCGCCACCCACAGCAAGTCGAGCTCGGTCACCGTCACGGCCGGCGGCGGTGGTACCTCGCTGACCAACGGCGTGCCGGTCACCGGCCTGACCGCGACCACCGGCAACTCGCTGAACTACACGATGGTCGTGCCCGCCGGCGCCAGCAACCTGACGTTCACCACGTCGGGCGGCACCGGTGACGCCGACATGTACGTGAAGTTCGGCGCCGCGCCGACCGACACGGTTTACGACTGCCGTCCGTACGCCAGCGGCAATGCCGAGACCTGCACGTTCGCCGCGCCTTCGGCCGGCACGTACTACGTCCGTGTGAAGGCCTATTCGACCTTCTCCGGCGTCAGCCTGGTCGGCAGCTACAGCACCGGCGGTGGCGGTACCCAGACCTACACCAACACCACCGACTACACGATCAGCGACAACGCCACGGTCAACAGCCCGATCACGGTGTCCGGTCGTACCGGCAACGCCGGCAGCGCGGTTCCGGTCGCGGTGAACATCGTGCACACCTACAAGGGCGACCTGAAGGTGGATCTGGTGGCGCCGGACGGCAGCGTGTACGTGCTGCACAACCGCACCGGCGGCAGCACGGACAACATCGTGACGACCTACACGGTCAACCTGTCGACCGAAGCGCTGAACGGCACGTGGAACCTGCGCGTGAACGACAACGCGGCCGGCGACACGGGCTACATCAACAGTTGGAGCATCACGTTCTGATATGTCGATCTGACGCATCGGAATAAGGAAAAGCCCCGGCGAAAGCCGGGGCTTTTTTTGTTTGTCGCGCGCTTGCGGAAGTGTCTGCGGTGCGGTGCGTTGAAAATATCGTTACGGGCGTGCGAGGTGCGTGCGGAGATCCGTGCGGGCCGCATGCGTCGCCGTCGCGGCGTTCGGCTGAGCGATGGCGACATGCGTGAAAAAGCCTTCGAAACAGGCATTTCGTCTCTGTTCCGTTCGTGCCGGAAGCGATTGCCGAAGCGAGTCCGATTTCGTGCGTGATGCGGATTTTTGGATACGCGAATGGATGTGATCGCATCGAAAAATCATGTTGCGCTGCCGCTTGATCGCGATCGGCAAAACGCATACGTTGCCACCGCGGATTCGGGGGAAATGCCGCGATGGCGACGGCCAAGGAGAGTGGCCGCATCGCCGAACAGAAGAACGCGAGTGGGCGCGATCCGGTGCGCCCGAAATGCGTTCCCGCGACAACGATCCGCACCTCCGCGCCGTATCCGCTCCGGCGCGTTCCTAGAAACCTATCAGACCTGCCATCGTTAAGGAGTAACCGTGAATCGTCGAGTCTCACTGTTGTCTGCCGCCATTGGTGCCACCCTCGTCTTCGCAGCCATGCCGTCGTTCGCCGGCGAACTGCGTACCGTCCAGAACCCGATCCGTGGCCAGTACATCGTCGTCCTGAAGGACGGCACGGCCAGCCTCGCGGGTGAGCGCAGCAGCGCGCCGCGCGTTTCGGCCAAGGCCGGCGAAGTGGCCCGCAAGCATCGCGCCAAGGTCGTCCGCAGCTTCAATCGCGCGCTGCGCGGCTTCGTGGCCCAGGCCGACGATCGCGCGCTGGCCAGCCTGCTTTCCGATCCCAATGTCGCCTACATCGAAGAAGACGGCTACGACTCGATCAATGCCACCCAGACCGGTGCGACCTGGGGCATCGACCGCGTCGATCAGCGCAATCTGCCGCTGAGCGGTTCGTACACCTACGACACCACCGCTTCCGGCGTGCATGCCTACATCATCGACACCGGCGTGCTGCTGTCGCACAGCCAGTTCACCGGTCGCGTCGGCAACGGCTACGATGCGGTCACCAGCGGCGGCAACGCCAACGACTGCAATGGCCACGGCACCCACGTCGCCGGCACCGTCGGTGGCACCACCTACGGTATCGCCAAGGGCGTGACCATCCATCCCGTGCGCGTGCTCGGCTGCACCGGTTCGGGCACCAACTCCGGCGTGATCGCCGGCATGGACTGGGTCGCCAACAACCACGTCAAGCCCGCGGTCGCCAACATGAGCCTCGGCGGCGGCGCTTCGACCGCCACCGACGACGCGGTGCAGCGCATGGTCAGCGCCGGTGTCACCGTCGTGGTCGCGGCCGGCAACGACAACGCCAACGCCTGCAACTACTCGCCGGCGCGCGCGACCAACGCGATCACTGTCGGTTCCACCACCAGCACCGATGCGCGTTCGTCGTTCTCCAACTACGGCAGCTGCGTCGACATCTTCGGCCCGGGCTCGTCGATCACCTCGTCCTGGTACACCAGCTCGACCGCGACCAACACCATCAGCGGCACCTCGATGGCGTCGCCGCACGTGGCCGGTGTCGCCGCGCTGTATCTCGCCGCCAACCCGAGCGCCACGCCGGCGCAGGTGACGACCGCGATCATCAACGCGTCGACCCCGAACAAGGTCACCAGCGCGGGCACGGGTTCGCCGAACCGCCTGCTGTACTCGCTGTTCGGCAGCACGCCGCCGCCGACCGGCACGACCTACACCAACAGCGCCGACTACACGATCAGCGACAACACCACCGTCAACAGCCCGATCACCGTGTCCGGCCGTACCGGTTCCGGCTCTGCGACCACGCCGGTCGCGGTGAACATCGTCCACACCTATCAGGGCGACCTGAAGGTGGATCTGGTGGCGCCGGACGGCAGCGTGTACGTGCTGCACAACCGTACCGGCGGCAGCGCGGACAACATCAACCAGACCTACACGGTCAACCTGTCGAGCGAAGCGCTGAACGGCACGTGGAACCTCCGCGTGAGAGACAACGCCGGTGGCGACACGGGCTACATCAACAGCTGGAGCATCACCTTCTGATCCACCCGGAGACCGTCGTCATCGCCGGCTCCGACACGACGCCTCCCGTTCGCGGGAGGCGTCCTGCTTTGTGGCGGCGATGTTCGGTGACGTGAACGCATCGCGATCGCGAACGACGGCGCGATGCGCGCATGGGGCAACCGCGGCCGGGCGACGGATGTCGATGCCGGCCGTTTCGCGATTCCAACGCTGGACCGGCGAACGCCGGCATCAAGGGAGTGAACACAATGCACATCGGAAGAGGATTTCTCGTCATCGCCGCCTGCGCCGGCCTGCTCTGCGCGCCGGCGTTCGCGTCCGCGCAGTCGCCGCAGGCGCGCGCCCATCCGGCCAGCGCGCACGCGGAAGCCGCGCTGGCCTCGCTGCATCTGGAGCGCGACCCGTTCGCGCCTGTCTACGTGGTGATGTCGCGCGACAGCTACGAAGGCATGCGCGATGTCGTGCCCGCGGGCGTGGCCAAGGCGGATACCGCCGGCACCGCGCTGGTGGTGTCGCGGATCCGCGCCCATCAGCTCAGCCAGATCGCCGAGCGCATCCATGTCCGCGAGCAGCGCTGCGGCGGTTTCTTCGCGTTCGCGAGCCAGGCGGAGGCGGACGCCTTCGTGCGCTCGGACCGTTCCGGGCAGGCGATCAAGAGCCGCGCCCTGCTGGCGGCGTACACCATCGACAATCAGGCGACGGTGAATCCCTGGCTGTCGCAGCCGCAGCAGACGAATCTCTACAACACGATCGCCAGCCTCTCCGCCTACCAGAACCGCTACTACGCCAGCACCACCGGGCGCACCTCGGCGGAATGGATCCGCACCACCTGGCAGGGTCTGGCCGCCAGCCGCACGGATGTCACCACCGAACTGTCGACCTGCAGCAACTGTTCGACCCAGCCTTCGGTCATCCTCACGATCCAGGGCGCCGAACTGCCGGGCGAGATCGTGGTGCTCGGCGCGCATCTGGATTCGATCAACGGCAGCGCCGGCGGCAGCCTGACCCAGGTCGCGCCGGGTGCGGACGATGACGCTTCCGGCGTCGCCACCCTCACCGAAGTCCTGCGCATCGCGCTGGCCAACGGCTGGCGGCCGAAGCGCACGGTCAAGTTCATCGGCTATGCCGCCGAGGAAGTGGGTCTGCGCGGCTCCAACGAGATCGCGCAGGCGCACCGCACGGCGAACGCCAACGTCGTCGCCGTGCTGCAGCTCGACATGACCAACTACCGTTCCGGTTCGAGCGTCGACATGCGTCTGGTCAGCGATTATTCGAACGTCGACATGAAGACCTTCCTGACCAATCTGTTCGACACCTATCTCGCGCCGCTGGGCATGACCCGTGGCACCTACACCTGCGGCTACGGGTGTTCCGACCACGCCTCGTGGACCAGCGCCGGTTATCCCTCGGCGATGTTCTTCGAGGCCGGCACCGGTGCGACGTCCGGATCGTCCTACAACCCCTACATCCACACCGCCAACGACACGCTCGCGAACATGGGCAATTCGGCGCAGAACAGCGTGAAGTTCGCGCAGCTCGGCCTCGCGTTCCTCGGCGAGGCGGCGAAGACCGCCGGTGCGGGCGGCAACGCGGCGCCGGTCGCGAACTTCACCTTCACCACCAGCGGTCTGACCGCCAACTTCACCGATACCTCCACCGACAGCGACGGTACCATCGCCTCGCGCAGCTGGAACTTCGGCGACAGCACCACCTCGACCGCGACCAATCCGAGCAAGACCTACGCTGCGGCCGGCACCTACACGGTCACGCTC
>JAYRTK010000231.1:0-5663 GCA_041919595.1 Lysobacteraceae bacterium | reverse complement strand
AGCGAATAGCCGGCCAGCACCTGCGCGATCTGCATCACCTGTTCCTGGTACACGATCACGCCGTAGGTCGGCTTCAGCACCGGCTCCAGCGCCGGGTGCGGATAACTGACCTCGGTGCGACCGTGTTTGCGGTCCACCCATTCGCGATCCATCCCCGAGCCCAGCGGGCCGGGACGGAACAGCGCGGCGAGCGCGATGATGTCTTCGAAGGTGTCGGGCTTCGCGCGCTTCAGCAATTCGCGCATGCCGCGGGATTCGAACTGGAACACCGCGACCGTGTCGCCGCGCGCGAACAGCTCGTAGGACGGTTTGTCGTTCAACGGCAGCGCGCCGATGTCGAGCGGCGCCTCGCCCGCGCGCGCGCGGCGGACGTTGATCGCCTTGACCGCCCAGTCGATGATCGTCAGCGTGCGCAGGCCGAGGAAGTCGAACTTCACCAGACCGACCGCTTCGACGTCGTCCTTGTCGAACTGGGTCACCGGATTCTTGCCGAGGCCGGCGCCGTCGTGTTCGGCGAACAGCGGGCAGAACTCCGACAGCGGCTGCGGTGCGATCACCACGCCGCCGGCGTGCTTGCCGGCGTTGCGGGTGAGGTCTTCGAGCTGCAGCGCGAGGTCGATCAGGTCGCGGACATCGTCCTCGCTGTTGTAGCGCTCGATGATCTCGCCGATCGCGCGGTCCGGGTCCTTCTGCGCGCGCGGGCTGCGGCCGAGCACGTCCTCCAGCGACAGCGGATCGGCCGGCTGCAGCGGGATCAGCTTGGAAATGCTGTCGACGAAACCGTAGGGCAGGCCGAGCACGCGGCCGACGTCGCGCACCACCGCCTTCGCCGACATCGTGCCGTAGGTGATGATCTGGCTGACGCGGTCGCGGCCGTATTTCGCGGCGACGTAGTCGATGACCTCGTCGCGGCGGTCCATGCAGAAGTCGATGTCGAAGTCGGGCATCGACACGCGTTCGGGATTGAGGAAGCGCTCGAACAGCAGGTCGTAGGGCAGCGGATCGAGATCCGTGATCCCCAGCGCCCAGGCCACCAGCGAGCCCGCGCCGGAACCGCGGCCCGGTCCGACCGGAATGCCCTGCTGTTTGCCCCAGTTGATGAAGTCCGCGACGATCAGGAAGTAGCCGGGAAAACCCATCTTCACGATCACGTCGAGCTCGATGTCGAGGCGCGACACGTAACTCTCGCGGTCGTGACCCGGCGCCAGCGGATATTTGCGCAGCCGCGCATCGAGACCGTCGTGGGCTTCCCGGCGGATCCAGCTGTCGAGGGTGTGATCGTCCGGTACCGGGAACGCCGGCAGATAGTATTTGCCGAGCGAGAGTTCGAGGTTGCAGCGCTTCGCCAGGTCGACCGCGTTGTCGATCGCGTCCGGCGCGTCGGCCGCGAACAGCGCGACCATCTCTTCGGTCGTCTTCAGATACTGCTGCGCGGTGTATTCGCGCGGACGCTTGGGATCGTCGAGCACGCGTCCGGTGGCGATGCATACCCGGGCCTCGTGGGCCTCGTAGCCGTCGGCGTCGAGGAAGCGGGCGTCGTTGCTGGCGACCACCGGGAGACCACGCTGGCCGGCGGCATGCAGGGCGAATCCGTTGAACGCCTCTTCGCCGTCGAAACCGCAGCGGGTGAGTTCGAGATGGATGCGGTCGTCGAAATGGCGCTGCCAGTCGGCCAGCCACTGCAGGGCGAGATCGTGGCGGTTGCCGGCGGCCAGCTGTCCGGCCTGACTGTGCCGTCCGGCGAGCGCGAACAGGCCTTCGTTCGCTTCGGCCAGCCATTGTGGCCGCACCACCACGCCGTCGTGGCGCTGGCCCTCCATCCAGGCGCGGCTGAGCAGCCTGGACAGCGCGAGATAGCCGCTGCGGTCGCGACACAGCAGGGTGAGCTTCCAGGGCGTCTCATCGCCTTCGGCGACGCTGATGTCGGCACCGGCGATGGGCTTGATGCCCGCGCCTTCGGCCGCCTTGTAGAACTTGACCAGCGCGAACAGATTGTTGCGATCGGTCATCGCCACCGCGGGCTGGCCCTGGGCCACGCAGCGCTGGACCAGTTCCGGGATGCGGATGGTCGAATCGGCGAGCGAGTACTCGCTGTGCAGGTGGAGATGGACGAAGCGGGAGGACATCGGCGGGCCGGGAACGCAGACCGGCAGGGTAGGCCGCGTGGGGCGTGCGGGCAAGGCTTGACGGCGGGTCTTTCCGCGCTCCGGACGCCCCCTCCGCGATCTGCGGCGGGCGGCCCGGCGTGGCCGGCTCATGCGCGGCCGAGGCGCTCGCAGGTCTCCCGCACCGGCGCATAGCTGCGTCGATGCTCCGGGCACGGCCCGTGTTCGCGCAGTGCGGCGAGATGCGCGGGACTCGGATAGCCCTTGTGGCGAGCGAAGCCGTATTGCGGGTGCAGGGCATGCAGTTCCAGCATGCGCCGGTCGCGGGCGACCTTGGCCAGGATCGACGCGGCCATGATCGCCGGTTCGATGGCGTCGCCGCCGACCAGGGCTTCGGCGGCGCAGCACAGGCCCTTCGGCAGACGGTTGCCGTCGATGCGCGCGAGATCGGGCACCGGCGACAGTGCCGCCAGTGCGCGTTGCATGCCGGTCAGGGTGGCCTGCAGGATGTTGAGCCGATCGATCTCTTCACGCTCGACGAACTCGATCCGCCAGGCGAGGGCGCATGCCACGATGCGCGGGAACAGCGCTTCGCGCGCGGCTTCGGAGAGTTTCTTGGAATCGTCGAGCCCCGCGATCGGGCGCGCCGGATCGAGGATCACGGCCGCCACCGACACCGGCCCGGCCAACGGACCGCGTCCGGCTTCGTCGACGCCGGCGATGCGCAGCGGACGCGCGCGCGCCTGCGCCGCGAGCGGGTCTTCGAACAGCCCGCCCGGGCCGGTGTCGCGCGCGGTCTTCCGAGGGCTCATGGTGCGATCGCGACCGGGGTCGGGATCGTCAGCAGTTCGGCCACCGCATCCGCGGCGCGCGCCGAGGCATCGCAGCGCAACTGCGCATGGATCTCGGCGAAACGCGGCAGCAAGGCTTCGACCGTCTGCGGCTGGCCGAACCAGCGCAGGCACGACGCGGCGAGTTTCTCGGGAATGCAGTCGTGCTGCAGCAGTTCCGGGATCAACGGCGCGTCGGCGAGCACGTTGGGCAGCGTGACGTAGCGCGATTTCAGCAGGCCGAGCCGGGTCACGATGCGGTAGGTCGTCGGCGAAATGCGGTGGCCGACCACCATCGGCCGCTTGCAGAGCATGCCTTCCAGCGCGGCGGTGCCCGAGGCCAGCAACACCACGTCGCTGGCGATCATCGCGCGCTGCGCGTCGCCGTCGAGCACGCGCACGCGCGCGGCCAGCGTCGGCCGCGGGTCCAGTTGCGCGCGGATCGCCGCGTCGCAGTGTGCGTTGGCCGCGGGCAGCAGGATCTGCAGCGCCGGCATGCGTTGCGCGATCAGTTCGGCCGCGTCGAGGAACACCGGCAGCATCTTCGCGATCTCGCCGAGGCGGCTGCCCGGCAGCAGCGCCAGCACCGGCCCCGTCGCGTCGACCGCCAGCGCATGGCGCGCGGCGGCGCGGTCGGGCTGCATCGGAATCGCATCGGCCAGCGGATGACCGACGAAGCGCGCGTCCACCGCGTGCTTCGCGTAGATCGGCGGTTCCATCGGGAACAGGCAGAGGACGCGATCGGCGCTGCGTCCGATCTTCGCCGCGCGCCCTTCGCGCCAGGCCCAGACCGACGGGCTGACGTAGTGCACGGTGCGGATGCCGCGGCGCTTGAGCCATCGTTCGACGCCGAGGTTGAAGTCCGGTGCGTCGATGCCGATGAAGACGTCCGGCTTCCACGCCAGCAGGCGACGACGCAGACCGCTGCGCAGGCGCAGCAGCCGCGGCAGGTGAGACAGCACTTCGGCCAAGCCCATCACCGCGAGTTCCTGGCTGTCGTGCCAGGCGTCCAGTCCGGCCGCACGCATCGCCGGGCCGCCGATGCCGGCGAATTCGGCCTGCGGAAAGCGCGCGCGCAGCGCCGCGATCAGGCCGGCGCCGAGCTGATCCCCGGAGGCTTCGCCCGCGACGAGCGCGATGCGCATGGCCGCGGACTCAGCGCAGCAGCGGCCGTTCGCCGCGTTCGATGAAGTCGAGGAAGTCGCGCACGTCGGCGCTGGTCTCGGCCAGCGCCGCGAGCTGCTGTTTCGCATCGGCGAGATTGACGCCGGACATGTACAGCGTGCGATAGGCGCGCTTGATCGCGGACACGCGCTCGGTATCGAAGCCGCGGCGCTTGAGGCCTTCGCTGTTGATGCCGCGCGGCCGGCCGTAGTCTTCCTGCGCGACCATCAGGAACGGCGGCACGTCGCCGTTGACGAACGCGCCCATGCCGACGAAGGCGTGATCGCCGATCCGGCAGAACTGATGCACGCCGGCGAAGCCGCTGAGGATCACCTGATGGCCGACCTCGACGTGGCCGGCCAGGGTGGCGTTGTTCGAGAACACGCAGTCGTTGCCGACCTTGCAGTCGTGGGCGATGTGGACGTAGGCGAGGAACCAGTTGCGGTCGCCGACGCGGGTCGCGCCGCCGCCGTTGCCGGTGCCGCGATGGATGGTGACGAATTCGCGGATCACGTTGCCGTCGCCGATCACCAGTTCGGTGCGTTCGCCGCCGAATTTCTTGTCCTGCGGGTCGCCGCCGATCGCGGCGTGGCCGTGGAACCGGTTGCCGCGGCCGATCCGGGTCGGGCCGAGGATGCTGCAGTGCGGACCGATGCGGGTGTCGTCGCCGATCTCGACGTCCGGTCCGATGACCGTGAACGGCCCCACTTCGACGCCCGCGCCCAGCCGGGCCGAGGGGTCGACAGACGCCAGCGGATGGACGGATGCGGCGGACATGTCAGCTCTTCGACTCGGCGCAGAGGATCTCGGCGCGCGCGGCTTCGCGGCCGTCGACGCAGGCCACGCCCTCGTACAGGGCCATGTTGCGGATGCGGCGCTTGATCGAGACATCGAGATCGACGCGATCGCCGGGCACGATCATCCGGCTGAAACGGGCGTTGTCGACCTTGACCAGGTAGAACAGCTTGTCTTCGCAGAGCTCACCCTCGGCCATCCGGCTGGTGAGCTGGTAGAGCAGGCCGCCGGCCTGCGCCAGCGCTTCGATCACCAGCACGCCGGGCATCACCGGCTGCGACGGGAAATGGCCCTGGAAGAATTCCTCGTTGATGGTCACGCCGGGCTCGAACGCGACCACGCGATCGACGAGCAGGAACGGGAAACGGTGCGGCAACAGCTTGCGGATCTCGCAGGTGCCGATCGGGAGGCTGATCGGCATGGCGGGAGCGTGTGCGCTGGTGCCCTGGGAGCTGGCGTCGTGCGTGCTGGCGTCGGTCGAGGTCATTGCGGTTCCTTGTTGCGCCCGCCGACCTGTCGCGCCAGGGCGTCGAGCTGTTTGAAACGGGCGGCGCTCCTGCGCCAACTGCGGTTCTCCATCAACGGTGTACCGGATGAATACTCGCCGGGTTCGCGGATCGAGCCGGTGACCAGGCTCATCGCGGTGATCACGACCCGATCGCAGACTTCGAGGTGGCCAAGAATACCGGCCCCGCCACCGATCAGGCAGTAACGGCCGATGGTGGCGCTGCCGGCCACCGCCGAACAACCGGCCATCGCGCTGTGCGCG